>JAPDQM010000190.1:0-5186 GCA_034505795.1 Candidatus Zhuqueibacterota bacterium | reverse complement strand
TTCTTTTGCCACGTCCACGGCGCCGTCGACGGAAATGCCCACATCAGCGGCATAGAGCGCTGGGGCGTCATTGATGCCATCTCCCATGTAACCGACGACCTTGCCTGCCTTTTTTAGCGCCAGGATGATCCGTTCTTTTTGGTTCGGTTCCACCTCGGCAAAGATATTGGCTTTCAGTACCCGATGGATCAACGCTGCATCGCTCATCTGCCGCAGCTCTGATCCAGTCAAAATATTGGGATGAGCGATGCCAACTTGCTGACTGATGCTTTTAGCGACCAGCTTGTTATCGCCAGTGATCATTTTGAGCTCAATGCCCAGTTTTTTCATGTCGGCGATGGCTTCCTGAATGCCAGCTTTCGGAGGGTCAAACAGGGTGAGAAATCCCAAAAAAATCATATCGTGTTCATCGTCTTTATGAATGGTGGGACTGGAAGCGATATGTTTGTACGCCACGCCCAGGGTGCGCAATCCGCTGGCGCTAAAATTTTCATATTGCTGCTGGATTCTTTCTTTGAAGGATTGAATGTCGACTATTTCGCCTGCCGAGGTTTCAACTCTGGTACAGGTGCTAAGAATGTTTTGCAGCGCCCCTTTGGTGATCATCAGATTTGAAGCGTCTTTGGCAACAAGAATGCTCAGCCGCTTACGATTAAAATCATACGGAATTTCATCCAGCTTGCGGTATGGTGAAATATCAAAGCTCTGATGATTGCGAATGGCTTCATCAAGGGGATTGATAAAACCGCTTTCGAAGCTGGCATTCAGGTAGGCGAAAAGCAGAACCTTTTCATTGCTCTGCCCTTCGACATCAACGGCGGATTTGACCTGCACTTTGCCCTGGGTGAGGGTGCCTGTTTTATCCGAGCACAAAACATTCATACTGCCAAAATTCTCAATAGAAGCCAGTCGTTTGACAATGGCTTGCTGCGCAGCCATTCGTTTTGCTCCGTGGGATAAATTGATGCTAATAATGGCAGGCAGCAGTTGTGGCGTCAATCCAACCGCCAGCGCCAGGGAGAATAGAAACGCATCCACGATGGGGCGATGAAAGTAGACATTGAAGGCAAAAATCAAAATGACCAGCATCAAAGTTACTTCCATTAGCAGGTAACCAAAACGGCGGACGCCTCGTTCGAAATCAGTCTCAGGTGGGCGGAGCTTCAACTCGCTGGATATTGTGCCAAATTCTGTATTTAAACCCGTATGTACTACGACTGCTTTGGCGCTGCCGCTCACTACATGCGTTCCCATAAATAGCGTGTTGGTTCTTTTCGCCAGTGGGGTCTCGCTCGGCAATACAGCGACGTTCTTTTCCACAGGGAAGGTTTCACCAGTCAATGCCGCCTCGTCCACAAACAAGTCTTTTGACTCCAGAATGGCACAATCCCCAGGCACGATTGCCCCTGCCGAAAGCATCACGATGTCACCTGGCACAACCATTTCGGTGGATATTTCCTGTTGGACATTGTCCCGCAGCACCACTGATTTGGTCTGGACCAGTGCCAACAATTTTTCAACAGCATTGGCCGCACCTCGCTCCTGCCAGAAACCAAGCAAACCGCTGAGTAAAACGATCGTCAGAATGATGAGCGCATCGGTCTGATCGTGAAGGAAAAAAGATAATATCGCAGCGAAAATCAGGATTAAAATAATAGGGCTTTTGAACTGGGCAAGCAGCAAGGTGGGCATATCTGTTTTCCTTTTGGGCTTCAAGCGATTGAAACCATAAATGGACAGCCGCTGTTTAGCTTCATCAGAAGTTAAACCCTGCTGATTCGCCGCCAAAGCTTCCATCAAATCGCTGATGGGAGTACTCCAGAAACTTGAAAATTTTGTAGTCATTATTGACTTTGAAAAAAAGCAAGTTTAAGATCGGTTGATGATCCTGATTTTTTCTCCGACTGATGGAGACAATGATTCTTCGGCAGGTTTTCAGAGCAGATTGATTCGCCGAAGAAGCACCCAACAAATATTGGTTTCATGATTCATTGCAATTAATTTAACCATTCAAAAACTCATTTGCAAGCTGATTTTAAATGGCTAATCAATTTTGCTTCAAAATTGTTATTCTTCATCATTTCTTCATAACCACAAATTATATTATCAGCGAAGTTAATTCATGAAAAAGAGACCCAATACCCTCCTTCCGAAGGTTCCAAGCTTCGAAAGGATTCATTCAAAAAAAAATAAAAAAAAGTTTAACCGTTTTATTCAGAAAGGAAAGGTGTTTATCATGAGTAAGAAATATTTAATTCGCAGTAGTGGCATCATGCTGCTTATGGTTGGGATTATTGTGGGATTGGGATTGGCATTGGGATTCAATTGGACGCCACATACAATGGCGACTCCAGTTTCTAATGCAGCAACCATGTCAGAAGCCGCTTCAGGCAGTGTTACCCAGACAGATATTACCGCTGCCCAGCAGTTGAGCAATGTGTTTGCATCCGTCTCCGAACAGGTGAATCCATCGGTGGTGACGATATTCACTGAGACCAATATCAAAGCGCCGAAACAAATGTTCGATCAGTCCCCTTTTGAACAATTTTTTGGCGATGATTTTTTCAAACGATTCTTTGAAATGCCAGCGCCCCGTGGTGATTTCAAAAAGCAGGGCTTGGGCTCTGGTGTGATCGTGAATGCGAATGGCACGATTCTGACGAATAACCATGTGGTGGATAATGCCGATCAAATTAAGGTGCGATTGATCGACGGTCGGGAATTTACGGCAAAGGTAAAAGGCACAGATTCCCAGACCGATATTGCGGTTATTACGGTTGATGCCAAAAATCTGACTCCAATAAAAATTGGCAACTCCGATAACATTCGGGTTGGCGATTGGGTGTTAGCCATTGGCTCGCCCCTAAATCCGCAACTGGAACACACCGTGACGGCTGGCATCGTGAGCGCCAAAGGCAGAAGCGGGGTGGGCTTGAGCCAGTATGAGGATTATATCCAGACCGATGCGGCCATCAATCCTGGCAATTCTGGTGGCGCACTGGTGAACCTGAATGGTGAGTTGATCGGAATCAATACGGCGATTGCCACCCAGACAGGTGGTTTTATGGGAATCGGTTTCGCCATCCCCGTCAACCTGGCAAAAAAAATCATGGGCGATATTGTCGAGACGGGCAAAGTTACCCGTGGCTGGTTGGGTGTTTATATCCAGAATATCACTCCTGACCTGGCCAAAGCCATGAAATTGGATGTGGCCAAGGGCGTCATTGTCAGCAAAGTCGAAGAAAACAGCCCTGCCGATAAAGCGGGAATTAAAGAAGAAGATGTGATTCTAAAATTGAATGGCAAAGATATTGACAACACCGTGGAATTGAGCACGCTGGTGGCCAGCACTTCACCCAAAAGCGAGATTGATTTGAAAATCTTGCGCAATGGCAAGCCCATGGATGTGAAGGTAAGATTGGGTGAATTGACCGCTAATGTCCAGCGCAAGGCTGAAAGCGGCAGGACGAGCTATGAAAACATCGGCCTGGCCGTTTCTAACATCACTCCCGCATTAATTCAAAAATATGATTTACCCACAAAAATAACAGGCGTAGTGGTGACGCAGGTCGATCCCAATGGCGCTGCAGCTCAATTTGGCATCCAGGAAGGCGATGTGATTATGAAAGTGAATCGAGAAAATATTCGCTCGGTGGCTGATTTTGAGAAGCAAATTTCGAGCACCAAACCAGGTGAAAATATCTTATTCTACCTGCGTCGAGGTGATGGCAATCTGTTCCTCGCATTTCCAATGCCTGAGAAGTGACATATTTCAGATTAAATCTTGCCTTGCGAAGGTTTCAAGCCTTCGCAAGGATTTCACGATAAACAATAACCCAAAATTATAAGGAGAAGTACTATGAGACGCATCATTTTTCTATCAGCAACATTGGTTCTGCTTTTCGCTTTTTCAACACTGATGTTTGCGCAACAAACAACTCCATCTGCCCACAAACCAATGAAGACCCAACAGGCGCAGACACAAGCGCAGCCCAGGGCTGAGCAGCAAATGTCACATGCTAGCCATCCAACGAAACTTAACAAAACAGAGATCATTGCGCTTCAAGACGCCTTAGCCAAAGCTGGCTATTACAAAGAAAAGTCGACGGGTACGTTTGGGCCGAAAACGAGAAAAGCGTTAGCAGAATATCAAAAAGCCAATCATCTCAAAGTGACAGGCAAACCCGATGAGGAAACGTTGAACAAACTGGGCCTCGCTCATACCGCTCCTGCTATGCACAAAAAAGCAGAGTTGGAGAAAAAGGAAATGAACAAACCAGTCGAGAAAAAAACGGAATCGAAACCCATTCATAAGTAACAATCTCACTTTTGTCGATCAATGAAATCGAACAAAGGGCGGCGGTTGGTGGAGTATCGTCGCCCTTTTTTAATGATAGCGATGATCAGATCATGGGGCCATGTGGAAAGAACTCGTATGAGCAATGGTTCGGATATCTTCCCTATTGGTCGAAATGAATTGTCAGAGGGGGAACAATAACTATTCTGGATTGTAGAAAATGTCATTATTGCACGTCTGCAATTTTAAGGGCAAAATAGGATCTAGAATAGCCATGAAGATCAGATATTTTGATTGATGGAAAATTTTTTTATGAGACAATTCTCAGATGCTTGTAGTATTTATAACATGAATAAGCCTGAAATATCTCTGGAGATAGGAAATGGCACTTTTGATTCTCGGAGAGATGATTCATTCAATGGCAGAATTTTGGTTACAAAGAAGGTTGAAATATAAGAATAAATGAAAAGCATGAAATTTATTGAAAAGCTGGGCCAAAAAACGATTTCATTTTTCACGTCGGTATATGAAATTTGGGCGCTATTGATAAGCACTGCAAAATCGCTTCCATCCGTTTGGTTTTATCGTCGCCAGATCATTGAACAATTATATATTTTTTCCGTAAAAACCCTCCCGATTGTGGCGGTGATTTCGGTGTTTATCGGTCTGGGAGCGACGGTGCAGGGCTCCTATCAAACCTCGGCTTTGATCGCTCGGTCGGTTATCGTTAATGTCATTTTTAAAAGTACGATTATCGAGCTTTGCCCCATTGTGCTTTCATTGGTTCTGGCGGGTAAATTGGGAGCATCATTAGCGGCGGAAATTGGCAGCATGAAAATTTCCGAGCAGATCGAAGCGCTAGAAACCATGTCTTTCGACCCAGTAGGAT
>JAPDQM010000189.1:0-5285 GCA_034505795.1 Candidatus Zhuqueibacterota bacterium | reverse complement strand
AATCCTTCTGAGACAGGGAATAGTAAAGGACAAAATTGTCATCCGCGGCCTCTTGCTTGCCCTCATAGCTGATTCTGGCATGATGATCGTCGATCCGGGAAATATCGATCGAGTGACTGGGAGAGTAGATATTTTTTATTTGAATTTGGGATTGCAGGTTGATCACAATCACTTGTGAGTGATCTTTCTGCTGTGCAGGGGCACTTTTATGTTGCTCCGAGTTCCCATTGTCCCCTTCCTGCAATGGGATGACATAAGGGGGCTCGGGCAGATACCGAGGAGGACGAGGTGGATGCGTGGTACGTGCAACGAATCGGTCCCCTGCCACTCGGCCACGCAGGGGATAGGTGAATTGAATCAAATCGCCATCCTGTTCGAGCAGCAGCGAGTATTCCAGCACGATACGACGTTCTTTGCGCGGCGGTATGGGGAAGATCCGGGCGCAAAACAAATTGTGATCGACATATTCCAGCAGCGCAGGATCGATGTTGCGGCGAACGATTTCTTCGTATAGTTGTCGGGCTTTGTCTTTGTCGAGCAGCTCACCCCCGATGGTTTTACCATCGATCATCATCTTGAAATTGGAGACGCTGGCCGCTTTGGGCAATGGGAAGTAGTAGGTTCCCTCAATTGGGTGGTGGGAGTCATTGTAAAATGTCTGTTCCACTGTCACCTGGGATACCTGGTCGACGATTTCCACCTTGACGTTATGCGAGGTCAATTGCGGCAGCACGATCTCCTGTGGTGGCATAGGTCGTGGGATAATAAATCCCTGGGCCAGAGCGTTGTCAGACAGTGCCAGAGCACCGATCAGCATGACGAGGCCCGCTCGAAGCAGCTTTTTCAATATCTCCATGATAGTATCCCTTTCCAATTTAATGCGCAGTAACGATTTGCTAATATGAATACCAGTTGAAAGGGAAAATATTCCTGGAATTTTTACTTTTTTCCGGTTTTTTGAAGCATGTGCTCGAGCTCTATTAGGCTGCTTCGGAACTGGGTTGAGTCCGGGGCAGCATTTAGCAGCGCGGCATGTTCACGATAGAAATTCAATGCTTGCAGAATATTTGCGCGATCGCGCTGCTGCTGGGCCAACTCAAAGTAAAGTCGCGCCAGTTGATGGATTGCCTTTTGTTGATAAATCAACTCTTGCTCGAGCTGCAGGTATTTCTTCCAAAGTTCGATTTTCGTAGCGGTTGTCTCCAGATGTTGTTCTCTGTCGACAAACCAATTATATTTAGCAGCACTATGCAGCTTTTTTTTCTCTGACGATACCTCTGAAATGGTCATGGCGTTTAAGGCCGTCGATTCATCCTGCTCGATTGGGTGATTTTTAGTAGGACCAGCTTGCGGAAAAAGCGGGGGCATTTGCTTTGATAGGGTTGGTTTGACCTGCGCTTTGCTGAATTCAGTTTCGAAGACCTTTATGTCACCTTTCGTCAAATTCTCATGAGTGATTGGCCTCAGAGCAGTGGATTCCATCAATGCCTGATGTTCAGATTCGGCGTTGTTAAGTCGAGTCGACCTTTTCATGTTATCCAGTGGTGGTACAATCTTTTTTTCGTCTTCGACTGTTTCGGGTAGCCGCTGCGCTTCGATTGTATCGGCACTCGGCGCGAGTTCGAAAGCTGAGGTATCTGCCGCTGGCCGATTGATGCTTTTTGTGTACCGCGGCAACGATTCTTGCAGGCTACCCTTTTGAAAGAATGCATGCTGAATCACGAAAAAAGCCACTACTGCCGCGGCGGTTAGGCCGATCAGTCGATAGCCCAATTTTGATGGCACCAGCCAATTGATTGCTTTTTGCCACTGCACGAGACGCTGAACGACCTTTCTCGGCTTATGCTGAATTCGCTGACGGATGTTTTCACGCAATTGATACCAGTAAGCGGTGTCTGGTTCAGGAAAAAGTGTCATCCGCCCGATCGATTGAATTGATTTAAGCTCATCAATCTCTCGGCTACAATGGGGACAGGTCGCCAGATGCTGGTTCACTGCCTGGCGTTCATTTTCTGACAACTCCCCATCGATATATCGCTCCAGCTTATTTTTTATATCATCACAGATCGTCATTTCCAGCCCCTGAATTTTGGTTGGCAAAATACCCTTTTAACAGCGTTTTTAATTTTGCGCGAGCGCGCGAAAGTCGCGACATCACGGTTCCCAACGAAATGTCGAGTTGTTCACTGATCTCCTGGTAGCTCAATTCTTCCGAGGTTCGCAGGACAAAAACCATTCGTTGATCCACTGGCAGTGCGGCCAGAGCGTCCGTAATCTTCTCCTGGAGTTCTGTTTGTTCGAGATGTTGAACCGCATCATCAGGATCAGGCGAGTCAATAGCTGGATGCTGGTCCAGAGAAATCATTCGTAAATGCATGCGCTTGGCTTTGGCCTGTTGATTCAATGCTGTGTTCAAGGCAATGCGCAACAGCCAGGGATAAAAAGGCAATTGCTCATCAAACCGTTCCAGATGCTTGAACGCCTTTACGAATGTGTCTTGAAGAATATCATTCGCATCATCATGTTGCAGCACAATATTACGAACGACATGATAGAGTCGCTGCTGGTATTTCACCACCAGTTGATCAAACGCGCGAAGATTCCCCTGCTTTGACTGTTGAATCCAGTAAAGGTCTTCATTGTCCGTTTTATGTTCTCGTTCTTCGCTCATCGTCACTGATCATTATACCAAGGAAAATCATTTTTATTCCCGTTAATGCAGCCCATAAACAAAAAGCAGTTAGGTTGACATCGTTCTTGCCAGGATTTAAACATCAACATGAATAAACGGAAGACACATTTAGAAGATAATCAAATTTGCATTGAGAGTCAAGGCTCAATTAGCAGCTATTAGAATAGCCTCCTTGAGAAGATCTAAGTCAAATTTTAATGTTAGAAATTCAGATGCACTATTTATAGTGGCGCTCTTTTAATCATAATACAAAATATAGTAGATTTTTCTCTTGACTTTTTCCTAAAAAGTTTTATATTGTAGTTCCCAAAATTAATCTCAGCTTTGCACAATCATCAACCTAAACGGGAGGACATGCTATGCCCCAACGAGATTTTCGCCACGAAAACTCCCTCCAATTCGATGACATTGAGCTTTCATCAACCGGGGATTTAAATCAAACAATTGAACACGATGGCAATGGCAAAATGACCGGGCTATCCATCGAGCCACTTTTTACTTCAGACAATTTGCACCCCTTTGAAAAAATCAACTGGCAGCGTCGCACAGCATTGATTAAAAACGAAAAGGGCGAAACCGTTTTTGAACAGCAGGAGGTCGAATTTCCCGAATCGTGGAGCCAGAGTGCGGTGAATGTGGTCGCTTCCAAGTATTTTCATGGCAAATTAGGCACTCCTCAGCGTGAATTCAGCGTCAAGCAACTGATCCATCGCGTGGCCCAGACCATACGCGATTGGGGCGAAAAAGATGGTTACTTTGCCGATCAGAACACTGCGGATATTTTTTATCGGGAATTGGTGCATTTGTTGGTCAATCAGAAAGCCGCCTTCAACAGCCCGGTATGGTTCAATTGCGGGATCGAGCCAAAACCCCAGGTGTCGGCGTGCTTCATCAATTCAGTTCGAGATAGTATGGATTCGATTCTTGAATTGGCTAAAACGGAAGGCATGCTATTCAAATGGGGGTCGGGCACGGGTACGAATCTCTCCCCATTGCGATCATCACGTGAAAAGCTTTCTACCGGCGGTGAGTCATCGGGACCGGTGTCTTTCATGAAAGGTTATGACAGTTTTGCGGGTGCGATCAAATCGGGGGGCAAAACGCGGCGCGCGGCAAAAATGGTGATTTTGAACGCGGATCATCCCGATATTATTGAATTCATCAATGCCAAAGCCAATGAAGAGAAAAAGGCCTGGGTGCTCATCGATGCCGGTTACGATGGTTCCTTTAATGGAGAGGCCTATAATTCCGTCTTCTTTCAAAATGCCAATCATAGCGTGCGGGTAACCGACGAGTTTATGCAGGCCGTGTTGGAAAACAAAACCTGGCAGACCAGAGCCATCACCACCGGTGAAGTCATGGACACGCTACAGGCCAGCAACATCATGGACCAAATTGCCGCGGCCACTCATCTGTGCGGTGATCCGGGTCTACAATTCGATACTACCATCAATGCCTGGCACACCTGTCCCAATAGTGCCCGGATCAATGCTTCCAATCCCTGCAGCGAATATATGTTTATTGATGACACCGCCTGCAATCTGGCTTCCTTGAACTTGATGAAGTTTCGAAAAGAGAGTGGCGAATTCGATGTTCCGGCATTTTGCCATGCGGTTCGGATCATGATCATGGCCCAGGATATCCTCGTGCATAATGCATCTTACCCTACCAAAGCCATCGATCGCAACAGTCAGCTTTTTCGAACCCTGGGCCTGGGCTATGCCAATCTGGGTGCCCTGCTCATGGCCAGTGGCCTGCCGTATGACAGCCCCGAAGGCCGTGCTTATGCCGCGACCATCACCGCGATCATGACGGGCAAAGCCTATGAGACCTCTGCGGAAATTGCCAGCAAAAAGGGTGCTTTTCCGCAATTTAAGAAAAACCAGCACCCCATGCTTGCAGTCATCAACAAGCATCTCGCACATATTGATAAAATACAAAGCATCGGACCGGCCATCGGCTTGATTCCTCAAGCCAGAAGCATCTGGCAGGAAGCGCTAGCTGCAGGTGAGAAACATGGCTACCGGAATGCCCAAGTGACGGTTCTGGCGCCGACCGGCACGATTGGCTTCATGATGGATTGCGATACCACTGGCATCGAGCCCGATATTGCGCTTTTGAAATATAAAAATCTGGTGGGCGGCGGCATTATGAAACTCGTCAACTCGACCATTCCCGAAGCCCTGGAGCGACTTGGCTATTCCGAATCACAACGTACCGAAATCATTCATTATCTGGATGAGCACGACACCATTGAAGGCGCGCCACATCTGCTCGAACAGCATCTGCCAATATTCGACTGTGCCTTCAAGCCCAGGAATGGCCAGCGATCGATCCACTATCTGGGGCATATCCGCATGATGGCTGCGGTGCAGCCCTTTATTTCTGGCGCCATTTCCAAAACCGTGAACATGCCCAACGAGGCGACGGTTGCAGAGATTCGGGATGTGTATATCCAGGCCTGGCAATTGGGTTTGAAAGCCATTGCTATCTATCGTGATGGTGCGAAACGAACACAACCGCTCTCGACTTCGAAATCGGGCCAGGCGGACAAGCAAAAAAAAGACAGTGAACCGCAAAAGCCATATCGGCG
>JAPDQM010000188.1:0-5312 GCA_034505795.1 Candidatus Zhuqueibacterota bacterium | reverse complement strand
GGCTTTTTCACATTCTGTTGGCGTCACAGGATCTGAACGTAGAATGTCCTCGGTCAATCGAACCACGCCAAGATTGAGGCTCAGTTGATGCGACAGTTGGCCACGATGCCCCCAAATGAATTCGGTGCTGCCGCCACCAATATCGAAAATACCAAAATCGTCATCAGCAAGATCCAAGCTGGACTTTACCGCCAGAAAGGAATAACGTGCCTCGGCCTCACCCGATATTATTTCCACGTCCAGTTGACATTCTCGCTTTAGCAACTCAACAAAATCCATTGCGTTGGTAGCCGTGCGCAATGCCATTGTGCCAATGGCTATAATTTGCTGCGCCCGATTCTGCCGGGCCTGCTGCACCATTTCGATAATGACCGCCAGCGTCCGAGCCATGGCTTGCGGATTGAGCTGCCCGGTCTGATTTAGCCCGCTTCCCAGCCGCGTGACTTCGCCGCGATCCATAATCGTTTGCCACTTCCCGCCGAACAGCTTCTCAGCCAGGTGAAATTTGATCGCATTGGTGCCGATATCAATTACTGCGTAAATAGCCATCCTCGCTCTCTCAACGTGAAGTTGTCACACTCTTTCATTTGGTTAATGAGTAAATGCGGTATTTCCCCGAGCCACCCCTTAGAACACATGACAGGAAGAAAATGAACTACGATTAAATTTATTCGTCGATCAGTCTTTGGCTACATGCCCCCTCCGGGCCAGCCAATCGCTGCGCAGCATTCCCATCACCCAGAAATCGACATAGTTGCCATTCCGAAACATGGCCTGGCGCAAAATGCCTTCCTGGACAAAGCCCACTCGTTGATAAATCTTGATCGCTGGCGTATTCTCGGCACAGACATGCAATTGGATGCGATTGAGATTCAGCGTGGCAAACGCATAGTCGACCATAAGCTGGGTGGCTTCGCTGCCGTATCCCAGCGACCAAAATGAGGGGGCAAGAATGGCAAGATAAAATACAGCGGCTCGGCTGACATAATCAAGCCGAAAAAAAGCCGTTTGGCCGACAAGTCGATCCGTATCTTTTTCTACAATCGTGAGCACAATGGCCTCGCGCGAATTGCTATACTGCCGTATTTTCTCTTCCGCCTGTGAAGCCGATGAAGGAAAGGCTAAAAAAAGCGCTTCTCTGACTGCGGGGTCGTTCTCGCCTTGACTTAAAAATGCAGCATCCTCAATGGAGATCAAACGAAGGTAAATTTTGTTGCCAATCAAAAAGGGATTCTTCATAATCGCCACGTGATTGATGATAGGCAAATTACTTAGCCAGCAGCCAGGTCAGCTACCTGAGCTGGTCTTATTTTCAACCAGAATTCAAAAGGTATATTGAATATTGGAGATTGGCGTTTGCAACTGCGAGAAGGTGGTGGCTATTCAATCAGCAGCTTCAGCGGCGTCATTTCTGATTGGCAGCTTGAATGATGGCCACCCCCGAACTGGTACCAATGCGGGTGGCTCCGGCCCGAATCATCTGCAACGCTGTCTCCAGGGTGCGTATGCCACCGGCTGCTTTCACCTGCACGTTGCTGCCGCTCATCAATCGTTTCAATAGCGCCACGTCTGGCACCGTAGCCCCGCCTGGCCCAAAACCGGTAGAGGTCTTTACAAAATCCGCACCTGCCTGCCGCACCAATTCACAGGCTCGAATTTTCTCCTCATCGGTCAGCAACGCGGTCTCGATAATCACCTTACAAATAGCCTGCTGTTGGTGACAGACATCGACGACGGCTTGAATATCTCGCAGCACAGTGGCAGCATCGCCGCTCTTCAATGCGCCAATGCGGATCACCATGTCGATCTCAGCCGCGCCATCGGCAATGGCTTGCCGCGCTTCTGCGACCTTCACTTCGGTCATATTCGCTCCCAGAGGAAAGCCCACTACAGAGCAAACTTTGACATCCGATCCCCTGGTCAATTCCGCGGCCAATTGCACAAAACAAGGCTGCACACAGACGGTTGCAAAATGAAAAGATATCGCCTCCTGACATAACCGGCGGATGTGATCCGGCGTGGCCTCTGGCTTCAACAACGTGTGGTCGATCGCTGCTGCCAGATTTTTCTCCACAGATTCTATTGAATCAGCCATATTTTAGTTATTTATATTTTGAGGAAGTTCAATGATAAATTAAAAGAAGTCATTTCTTCAGGACCCGAATCATCCTATTCTACTGGCTTTTGAAGATTCAGCACCTTCCAGAGCCGTTGATCCACTGATTCGGGGACATCGGCGTCACCCATGCGTTGGTAAAGATGAACGACCTTTCTGATAGAATCCACTTCGGCGCAACAAGTAGAACATTGGGCAAGATGCTCCTGAACTTCCTTGCACAATGGGCTATCAATGTCTTCGCCCAGCGCTTCACAGATTTGATGAATATTTTCTGTACATTCCATATCGCATGTCCTCACTCAGTTCCACATGTCTGCTAATCGGTTTCTCAAAAAAACTCGTGCCCGGTGCAGATTTGATTTAACAGCAGGCAACGACAGATCGAGAACATCCGCAATTTCTTTTAATGCCAACCCTTCGATATCTTTCATCACAAATACGGTCTTATAATTCTCTGGCAATTCATCGATGGCACGTTCCATCTTTTCTTTTAATTCCTGATTCAATAGATTATCCAGCGGCGTTGCATCCAGCGATTGGACGAATTCAGAATAATCAGTTCCATCTTCATTGGCAATATCATTGAAAGATATTTGTTGCCGCTTTCGATTGCGCAGCCGCATCAACGCCTGATTGGTAGCAATACGATAGATCCAGGTCGAAAGCTGGGATCGTTCTTCAAATTGTGGTAGCGCCTGCAACACCTTCAAAAATGTTTCCTGAAGCACGCACTCCGCCTGCTCCGCGCTCCCCAGCAGTTTCAAGCCGAGATTATAAACCATTTTTTCATAATTGAGCACAATTTTGGCCTGCGCCGACGGATCACCTTTTTTGGCCTGTTGGACCAATTCTTTCTCTGAAATTTCCATAGCTTGTATCTTCATCCCTCTTCCGTTTAATGGCCAGAAGATAATAAATCAAGATGAAAAACACAAGCATTATTTGATGTTTGCGCAGGAATATAATTGCTTTTATGGGCCGACCCACGCGAGTCTATGAACTGAGATAACGATTTGCATCACTCAATCAGCGTCATTTATTTGGCATCCCGGATTTCATATTCTCTGGTAATCGTGACGGCTTTAGCTAGCATATTGGAAACAGAACAATAAGTCGATTCAGACAACTCAATCGCCCGCTCGATATCTTTGGTTTTAATCTTTTCTTTATCACCGTAGAAAATATATTTCATTTTAATTTGGGTAAATACTTTGGGGTGTTGGGGCGCTTGCTCCGCCTCCAATTCCAGCTCAAAATCTTTGATGGGCGAACGCATCTTCGTGAGAATGGAAATCACATCCATGCTGGTGCAACCCCCTAGTCCCAGCAACACCAACTCCAGCGGCTTCGTCCCAGCATTTTGTCCATTCAACTCTTCTACTGTATCCATTGGTACCCAATGATTAGAGCTGGCTTTTCCCACCAACGTTAACCCACTAACCTGTTTTATTGTCGCCTTCATTTTCGCTCCTCGGAATTGAGCCGTTGATTCAGATCATTAGCAATTTCTACTGCCTCCTGACCCGAAAAGCCTTTTTCGCTGATGACATCTCCCAGCGTGCCCCAGACCGGCTCACCGCAGACGATGCATTGAATCCCTTTCTGTAGCAAAATTGGCACTGCTGCTGGATATACCGTCACCAGTTCTTCAATGGAAATATTCGTCGTGATCTTTGTCATTGCGGTCACCTATTGATCGCTGCACGCAAAGCGCGCGTGAATCAAATTATCAATGTATCGCTCAATAAAACGAATCACGGCTTGATTATTGCAGGTATTCTTAAGCTGCGCATATATGGTTTCCTTTAAGCATTTGGCTACCTGCTCATCGCAGCACGCCTCGATGCGCTCCTCAACAGGCCCGCAATATCGCTGGATTATTTGATCGGATTTTGTCACTGTCTTTTGAACCTCCTAACTCATTTGATGTGCAGAGGTAAAAAAAGATTCGATGACAACCGATCGCCATTCCACATCCAGTGATTTTAAAAATTCAACAGACCACCGCGCTGATAGATTTCCATCTGCACCGCTGAAAATGGCTGCCCGTCGATTACGTCATTATTTTTGCGGCGTGTGATCTTACCGGTGGTGAAATCCACGTCAATCGTCTCACCATCAGCAATATCGGTGCGGCAGAGGTTGGCGACCAAAATCGGCAATCCAGCATTGATGGCATTGCGTTCGTAGATCGCGCCAAATGATTCGGCAATTATCAGCGCAATGCCCAGGCTCTTGAAGCAATCCACTGCCTGCTGGCGGGAACTCCCTGCGCCAAAATTCTTGCCCGCCACCACGATGTCACCCGGCCGTGCTTTTTGGGCAAAATCCTGCCATCCGGTAAGATTGCCAAAAGTGTACTGTCCCATTTGAGCAATGTCAGTGATGGTCAGATGTCGATTATGGAAAATCATATCCGTGTCGATATTGTCATGTCGCACCACCCAGACGCGGCCGCTGACCTTCATGGGCCTGGCCGCCGTTGCGGCTGACACCTCCGGCATCGAGCGAGCTTTACGCCGGGCCATCCCGGTTTGAAATAGCGCCGGGTGCCTCGGGATTCGTTTGGCTGCCGTGATAACACCTGCCACCGCCGAGGCAGCCACTGTCGCTGGTGAGGCCAGATACACCTTCCCCTGCCCCTGTTTGCCGGCAAAGTTGCGATTGCCGGTGCTAATGGTGATCTCCCCTGGGCCATTTTGTCCGATTTGACCATCGGCGCAACCCGCGCAGCCAGCATTACCCACCAGCGCCCCAGCTTCTTTAAAAATCTCGATCAATCCATCGCTAAGACAGCGGCGCCAAACAGAATTCGTTGCCGGCACGATTTTCAGCACCACCCCAGGCGCCACTTTGCGCCGATTCAACACGCGCGCAGCTTCAACCATATCCTCATATCGGCCATTGGTGCACGAGCCAATAAAGGCTGAGTCGATCTTCACATCGGCAATATCGCACAATTTGACCACATTCTCAGGATGCCCCGGCTGGGCAATCAGCGGCTCGAGACCATCAATATCGATCACCAATTCGTGATCGTAAACTGCATCCGCATCGGCCAATACTGGTGATACTTTTCGGCCAGTCGCATGGCTGCAAAAATCGATGACCTCATCATTCGGAGCAAAAAACATGATCGTTCCCCCCATCTCGGTATTCATTGAGGCAATGGTGATGCGCTCTGCCAACCCCA
>JAPDQM010000187.1:0-5400 GCA_034505795.1 Candidatus Zhuqueibacterota bacterium | reverse complement strand
CCTGCGGCCCCAGTGATGACAACTATCACTGGACCGAGGTGATCATGAGCGAGTGGGCAAAAACTTCAAGCTGGTCACGGGGCTATATGAATGGTCTTTCATTGCACTACTACACGGTTTGTCACGACTGGAGTAAAAAAGGCTCCGCCACCCAATTCGATGAATCGGAATGGTTTTTGACCCTATCCAAGACGTTACGGATGGATGAATTTATCACCAAGCATTCGGTGATCATGGACAAATATGATCCCGAGAAGCGAATTGCCCTGGTGGTCGACGAATGGGGCAACTGGCATGATGTGGAGCCTGGCACCAATCCTGGCTTTCTCTACCAACAGAACACGCTGCGGGATGCGCTGGTGGCCGCCGTTAATCTGGATATTTTCAACAAGCACTGTGATCGGGTGAAAATGGCCAACATTGCCCAGACCATCAATGTGCTGCAATCGATGATTCTCACCAAAGGCAGCGAGATGGTGTTGACGCCGTCGTACTATGTTTTTAAAATGTACAAAGTTCATCACGACGCCACCTATCTGCCCCTGGACATCTCCTGTGAAAATTATTCCCATGGCGGCAATTCAATCCCAGCCGTCAGCGCCTCGGCTTCCAAAGATAAAAATGGCTTGATCCATATCACGCTCAGCAATTGCAATCCTAATCGGGCGCTGACTGTCACCTGTGAGCTGCGAGGAATAAAGCAGGCCAAATTCAAGCGGGGTGAAATCATCACGGGCGAGAGGATGAATTCATTCAACGATTTTGGCCAGCCAGAGCAGGTCAATATCAAAAGTTTTTCTGAGGTCAAAATCAGAGACAATGTGTTAACGATTCAATTGCCAGCGAAGTCGGTGGTGATGGTGGAGTTATGAAGCCGCTTTGATTTAAAAATTCTTTTGGCAAGCAATTGGCCAGAGAATGCTCTCGCATTAAGGATTCTGCAAATCCGATAACATTATCCCGATAAGATCAAACGAGTAGCAGCAGTTATTCTTCAAAATTCATTGAATGTCGACTGCTGCTACCAATTTACCTTCGGATACCATGGTCTAATTTTTTTTTGAGGCCAAAACACTCCGATGGGAATGGCAAGCCTCCAAGGTATCAAAATCCTCCCTCTCGAATAACCTGCTTGAACCACTCAGCCGAGCGTTTAGGAATTCTGGTTCCATGCTGATAGTCGATATAAACAATACCAAATCGTTTGCTATATCCAGAGGTCCATTCAAAATTATCCATCAATGACCAGAGGAAATAGCCGGTCAAGTTTACCCCTTCTTGAATGGCACGGTAGCATTCGCCAATATAACCTTTGAGATATTCGATCCGCTGCCAGTCATCGATTTTGCCTTCAACGAGCTGATCATCCATGGCATAGCCATTTTCAGTAATTACAATTTCGGGGTGATGATAGCGATCGTCGATCCAATGCAACAATTTTCGACAGCCCCAGGGAACAATCGCCCAGCCCATTGCTGATCTGGGCCAATTTGGATCTAGCGAAAGATGAATGTCTTGATTGGCATCCTGGTCGACTTTATCGAGCTTGTCCAACTGCCGTTCTCGATAACTGGCATACAGCGTCGTATAGTGATTCAATCCAAAAAAGTCATTGCTCCCTTTGATGAGGTCTCTTTCTTCGTCAGTGAATTTCGGCAATCGATCTTTCACTCGATGCCGCATCACCGCGGGATAATCGCCAAAATAGATGGGATCAGCAAACCAACCCAATGAGAATTCCATCGAACGTTGCGCTGCAGACCGATCCGCCTCGCTATTGGTTTTTGGCTCTCGCCAATCAGAATTATTGGTTATACCAATACGACCATTTTGCTGTTGGTATTTGCGCCGATAGAGCGCCACAGCCTTAGCGTGACTAAGCAGAATCTGGTGAGCAGCCTGGTAAGGTTCGCAATTTGAAACCCGACCGGGCGCGAAAGTCCCCTGGCCATATCCCATCATGACGACCACCCATGGCTCATTGAACGTGATCCAGTTTTTCACTCGATCCCCAAAATGATCAAAACAGATATCGGCATAGTCGGCAAATAAATCGGATACTTGGGGATTCAACCAGCCGTCGTATTCCAATTGAAGGGTCAACGGCAAATCCCAATGGTACAATGTCACCCATGGAGTGATATTATTTTGAAGCAATGCGTCGATCAAATCGGAATAGAATTGAATCCCCTGGGGGTTGGGCGGCCCATAGCCCGTGGGCTGAATCCGCGGCCAGGAGATGGAAAAACGATACGCAGGCAGCCCCATACTCGCCATGAGCGCCACATCCTCTTTGAAACGGTGATAATGATCGCAAGCAACATCGCCGGTATGGCTGTGGGCAATTTTCCCTGGCGTGTGAGAAAACGCATCCCAGATAGACAATCCCTTGCCGCCTTCCAGCCAGGCGCCCTCGATTTGATAGCTGGCAGTGGCGCAGCCCCAGGTAAATTTTTTTGGAAATTTCAATATTTGTTCTCCTACCACTACAAAGTCAGTGACACGTCGGCTCAGTGCAATTTTTAAATGTTGACCGATACGCGCAATTGTCGGATCAATCGCTGGCGGGACATCGGATATTCAACAAAATCCCATGGCAGTTTATCATCCAGGCGCTTTTTATCATACAATATCTTTTCGATATCTATCGCTTCTTTTTGCCAGGCCTGCTCCCACTCCACCTGATGGGTCAGTTTGTAATGAATAGCTCTGGCGATGGTTTCATCGCCCAATGAAAAAATTCCCTGCAGGGATTCTTCTTTTATGCTCTTTTTGGTAAATGCCACCCCTGGAATTTTTTTAAACTCTTGCGCCAGATACTTTCGTATGCGGCGAATCTCTGGCTCCCGCACCATCGGCTGCCACTGAAAGGGTGTGAATGGTTTGGGGATAAAGGTATTGACGCTAATGGTGAGGCTCCGATCTTTGCCCTTCACCAAAATAATCCTGGCCAATTCCCGGACCAGTTCTACAAGTCCTACAATATCATCTTCCGTTTCCTCGGGTAATCCAATCATGAAATATAGCTTTATCTGGCGAATCGATGAGCCAGCCAGGGCGTGAGCCGCTTCTAAAATTTGCTTGTCGGATAAATTCTTATGAATTTTCTGGCGCAGTGATTCGGTTCCTGCCTCGGGTGCAAACGTGAGCGACCGCACTTCGCCTCGCTCCAGGATCGCCAGAAATTCATCTGTGATCATGTCCAATCGAAACGAGGACAATCCCAGTTCATATCGTTGGTTGGTCAATTTTTTGCATAATTCATACAATCGAGGATAGTCGGAGAGCGCTGCACCGATCAAGCCGATCCGTCGCGTGGAGTGACAATAGCGTAGAATCGTGTCCAAAACCTGGTCTGGTGGATAAATTCGCAACGGATGATAAATGTGGCTGGCAGCACAGAAATTACAGTGTCGCCCACAGCCTCGACCAGCTTCTACTAAGAACATATTTTTAAAATGGCTATCCGGGCTGACGACAGGTGAATATTGCGGCTGCTTGTCCGAAAGGGCTCGATGAACCACGCTCGCTTTCGTTGCAGGTGGCTGCGTGGGAACGTAAATGCCCCTTATTTGCGCCAACTCCATAAGAATACGTTCGCGGGAATAGCGCTCGTTTTTGGCGCGAAGCAATAATGGCACCAATTCGTGCAATTGAGGTTCAATTTCGCCGAGATAAAAAAAATCAATGAAAGGAGCGATGGGGGTGGGATTCATGAAGGCCATGGCGCCACCAGCCAAAATCAGCGGCTCTTGCTCCCGTCGCGTTGCAGAAAATGGATCGATGCCGGCGGCAATGAGAATTTGTAATAAGTTGGGATAATCCAGCTCGTAGGCTACTGAAAAGGCAACGAGGTCAAACTGTCGCAACTCGGTCCCGGATTCCAGGGTTCGCGTGACCCCAGGAAATTCATCATACCAGAAAGCCCGTTCGCAGCGAACCCCAGGTTGATCATTCAATAGACGATAAATGGTTTGAAAACCGAGATTCGCCATTCCTACCGCATAACTATTAGGAAAAACCAGTGCCACAGATAGCAATGACTCACGTGGCACCATGATTAGGTTGTGCTCACGAGACAGACATCGCTGGCGAAATGATCGAAAATCGCGATAATTTGATTTCTTCAGTTTCATTTCTGGGACAATCGTGCCATCCGCATTAGAGCCGCCAGCCGGAGGCGATAAAATAACCTTGCGAAGGCACATTGCCTTCGCAAGGTTGGCCTCTCATCGCAACCTCAGCGCTAAGCTTACATCTCCATTCGCCGTCGAATAAAGGTCGGCATTTCGTAATTGCCGGGTTTGACTTCTTCTTTTTCTTCCTGAAATTCAAATTCCCCATCGTGCCCATTACCATTGCCATTGCCATTATCGTCGTCGATTAAGCTCTGACGTTGATAGGTCGGGATATCCAGATAGTCGATTGAGGCATGGATGAAATCCAATTTTTTCCGCGCCAGAGCAGGCTTGCTTTTGCGACCATTCTGGCTGAACCCTGTGGCAATCACCGTCACTCGAATTTGATCCTTAAATTGCTCGTCAATCACCGCTCCAAAAATGACGTTGGCATCCTGCCCCACGGCCTGCTGAATGATATTGGCTGCGGCATCGACCTCCGATAACGTTAGGTCTTCCCCGCCAGTGACGTTAACCAATAATCCCAGCGCACCGGCAATCGAAACCTCTTCGAGCAACGGGCTGCGGATGGCATTTTGCGCCGCCTGAATAGCGCGATCTTCACCAGATGCGACTGCCGAACCCATCAGTGCATCCCCCATCTCAGACATCACGGTTCTCACATCGGCAAAATCAAGATTGATCAAGCCTGGCACTGAAATGAGATCGGATATGCCTTTGGTGGCATTGTAGAGCACCTCATCGGCCATCTGGAACGCTTTGTTCAACCGCGTATCCTTCGAAACGATGGACAGCAGTCGTTGATTGGGAATGACAATCAGCGTATCGACTCGCTCTTTCAGTTCCTGCAACCCTTCCTCGGCGCGCTTCATACGCTTGGGTCCTTCAAAGAGAAACGGTTTGGTGACTATGGCCACGGTGAGTGCGCCAAGGTCTTTGGCCACTTCGGCCACGATAGGCGCTGCACCGGTGCCCGTACCGCCGCCCATTCCCGCGGTCACAAAGACCATATCGGTATCTTTCAGCGCATTGAAAACCGCATCCCGATCTTCCTCAATGGCTTTCCGACCCACCTCGGGATTGGCGCCGGCCCCGAGGCCTTTGGTTAAATTTTTCCCAATTTGCAGTCGAATTGGCGCCTTGCACATGTTCAAGGCCTGCAAATCGGTGTTGATGCCGATAAATTCAACGCCGATCAAGCCGGCGGAAATCATCCGGTTGATGGCATTGCCACCCGCACCGCCTACGCCAACCACTTTCA
>JAPDQM010000186.1:0-5408 GCA_034505795.1 Candidatus Zhuqueibacterota bacterium | reverse complement strand
GGTATGATAAAGCCCCACTGCGATGCGATAGCCGAGAATCTCCGAACCATCGACGCCGCGCCAGCGATACAAATCCGATGGCAATTCCAGCTCCGAACTTTGGGGCCTGAGATGAATGTACATTTTATAGCCCGCCTGTTTCAAAAGCTGCGGCAGACCACCGCTGTGCCCGAACGAATCGAAATTATAGGCCACGATCGGCTGCACGCCAAAATGTGCTTTGAAAAACCTTCTCCCTTCGGCGATATGGCGAATGAGCGATTCAGTGCCAGGCAGATTGACATCGGGCTGCAAATACCAGCCGCCGCTGATGCACCAGCGTCCCGCTTTGACCAATTTTTGAATCTCAGCAAATAGATCAAGATCGTATTTCAAAATCCATTGATAGAGAACCGCTTCATTATGATTGAAAATCAAATCGGGATATTCGTGCAGCAATTCCACGGCGGTCCTGAACGTTGAAATCGTTTCCGCGCAGCCCTCCTCCCAGCGCCATTGCCATACAGGATCGAGGTGGGCGTTGCAGATCAGATGGATTCGGGGATGAGTCATGGTCGGTTCCTTTGGGATTTAAATTTCCTGTGGAAACAGAAATACTTCGCATACAATCTCAAATCACAATCTCCAAATTCCAAATAAATTTCAATATTCAAATTGTCAAATTCCAAATTTCTTAACCAGCAGCAATCTAATAAGAAACGTGACCGTCACCTCGGAGATAACGGTTACGTCAATTTAAGAAGCAAATTCCAATTTTTTAAAAACCAAATTTCAAATCGCCAGAAAAACTCATGGTAGCCAGGATCAGTCGTTACTTCGGAATGCTAATATTATTCACATCGATTATTGTTGCAGGATGTCACGCGGTTCAGTGATGAGCTTAATACCATTTAAGATTTGGTCAATTCTTTTCCGTGATAGCGTACCAATTTTCTCGACTAAATCGCTCTTATTGACCGTGAAAATCTGGGAAATATTAACGACGCTGGCTTTGGGTAAGTTGGCTTCATTTTTATTTAAAAGCACATTACCAGGAGAAGATGCGCGTTTCAAGTTAGAAGTGATGGCACAAACAACCACCGTATTTATGCGACTGCGATTAAACACATTGTTCTGAATAACAACATGAGGATGACGATAGGCAGGTTCTGATCCAGCAGGTTCACCTAAATCAACCCAAAATATATCGCCCTGGTTGATTACCATTGCCCCTCCACAATATTTTTTTGACGGGTTCTCATCCTGCTCAGCAAATATTGTTCATCTTGATCTGGCAAATCATTGTATGCTTCATTTATCCTGTCAAGCAATTCCTGATTATATTTATAGTTCTTAATAAACTCACTCACTGCTAATTCTAATATCGTATGATTTGGCAATTTTAATTCCAATGCGATCTGACTTAACATATCGTAAAGCGTTTTCTGAATAGACAGCGTTGTTTTTGCAGTCGCCATATTGGTTTCACCTCTTGACATTTGAAATAATTCTTTGTTAATTTCAAAAGAAGACTGGTTTCATAATAACAAATTTTGAGATTATTGTCAATGAAAATTTTTAAGATAATAATTTTATAATCTGAATTATTACATTGACAAATAAACCAATTTTAATTATATTGATGCCAGCAGCCAAATGAAAAAATTGAAATTGATTTCAAAAATAAAGGATTCGCCCTATGGAACAGGCATTATTAAATCGAATCGAAATCAATCCCGAAGTAATGCTGGGCAAACCAGTGATTCGAGGGACTCGGATTACCGTCGAGTTGATCTTAAAAAAATTAGCTCAAAACATTTCAGAGCAAGAAATATTAACTGACTATCCCAAATTGCAGCGAGAAGACATTCAAGCCGCCATCGCCTATGCAGCAACGGCGCTCAGCACCGAAGAAATTTTTCCTGTTGAGGCGGTGGCAGTATGAAATTTCTGGCCGATGAAAATGTCGAAAAGCCCATCGTCGAGATGAGGAGAGAAGCTGGACATGACGTGCTCTACTTCTCCGAATTGACGAAACGATCCATCGACGAGCAACTGTTGGATCAAGATAATGACGAATCATGAATTTTAATAATGAATGACAAAGATTTTGGAGAGCTTGTTTATTTGCAAGGGAAGAATAATATCGGGATAATTTTGATGCGATTTGTCTCTGAAAAATCGGCGGTAAAAACCAGGTTAGTTTCCCATCTATCGAACAATTCTGATTGCTTAATCGATCATTTTACAGTGATTCGTGAAGCGAAGATTCGCTTTCGGAAGCTAAGAAGATTTGGTTCTTCTAAAAATTTGTTGACAGTCGTTTGCATGATTTTTTGTTTAGATTTTTCTACAAACCAGTCGAAAGCAAGAACAAAATTTTTTAACGGATAGAAACAACCCAACGGATGAGAAATATTTTAAAAAGCATCCGTTGGCTTCATCTATCCTTTGGATTAAAATCCTTACAGATTAACTCCGTTTATTCGCTCAAAAATCGCAAAAGAATAGGGTATCGGTGCTTGGATCAGCTCGGTTGTGGTCACTTTAAAATCTGAAGTGGAAAATTCAGGGAAAAACGCATCGCCCTGGAATTCTTGGAGGATTGTGGTCAAATAAATTCGCTGGGCCAGCGGCAAGGCCAATTGAAAAATCTGCTCGCCGCCGATGATGAAGGCCTCGGTTTCATTGGGGGGACAGCTTTTTAATGCGGCTTCCAAACTATTAACGACAATACAGCCCGGGGCGGAATAGTTTTGCTGCCGAGTGATGACGATATTGGTGCGTCCCGGCAGCGGTTTGCCGATGGATTCGTAGGTCTTTCGGCCCATGATGATGGTATGTCCCCAAGTGATCCGTTTGAAACGCTGCTGTTCGTCGGGGATGTGCCAGGGGATTTGGTTGTTCTTGCCGATCACTCGATTGAGCGACATGGCGGCGATGATGGAAATGATCATGACAGTCGTTGGTATGGCAACGCAATTTGGCAAATTGCGTTACATTCGTTCGATATGTTGGGATAGTTTTATTCCCTCTTTCCAGGCCAATAGCAATCCCACCAGAAATACCGGGAAAAAGTTGATGGCATGGACCACGATCGCATAGGTTAAGCCAACCGCGCGAGGGACATGGAACAGCTCCAGGGAAACCTGGCAGAGCCAATGATAGGTTCCCACATAGCCAGGTGATGACGGGACGACGACACTGATGGTGGTAATCACCAAAAGCACCAGCCCGGCCACCGCATCAAGCTGGTAATTGCCGATGAGATTAAAGGTGTAGAAATTTAGGTAGAGCACACCCCAGTAGCACGTCCAGATGAGGAGCGATAGGATGATGAGATGGGCATAATCCCAGCGGCTGACCATGGGCTTTAAGCCGTCCAGGAATGAGCGGCTGAGTTGCTCTATCTTATCCGCAATCCGGTGGGGGAATGGCTTCACCAATCGCCGCAGGAATTTCATGGTCGCGTCGGTATAGAGCTTCATGAGCACCAGAAACACCACTATCGCCAGGGCAAAGCCGAACATGAGATAGCCGCTTTTTTTCACCCAGCCGGGAAAGGGATAAATCACCAGCGTCAGGGCCATAAGGAATACCAGTGTCAGCACGTCGATAATTCGCTCGACGACAATCGTCGCCAGCACGGATGAGGCTGCGATTTGACGTTTACGACCGATCAAATAGGCTCGAATCAGTTCGCCAAGATGAGCCGGCAGGATATCATTGACCGCATAACCCACGAGCAGAGCAGAGAATAGCGTTGGGCTCGGAATCCTTTGGACGGGTTTCAGCAAAATTTGCCAGCGAACGCTACGCAACCAGTGACTCAGAAACAGAATTAAAAGCGTTGGGAGCAAAAGCCAGTAATTGGCCTGGGCAAAGGCTTGCTTCATCTGCCCAAAATCCAATTGTCGAAATGCGAGGTATAGAAAGCCAAGGCTGACCAGCAATCCCAGTACGATTTTAAGACCATTTTTTGAATCCTTCATTCCCATCTCCATCTCCGTCATCTTTGCATCTGTCGGTGAACTTGCTCCTGTTATTATTTGGCTTGTTTAAGTAGTTGATAAATCCTTGCAACACTTTGTTGAACATAATCCATAAAGTTCCAGGGGTCATCGATTTTGTGCGGCACCAATTCCAGATTTAAAATTCCGTTGTAATTGTTTTGCTGGAGCAACTGAATATTTTGCTCGATGGGCACAGAACCCATTCCCAGCGGAAGGTGGGTCTTTTGGTTCGAGCAATCGTGAACATGGCAGTGAATCACTTTTTTTATGAATTCTGGTGGTGGAAATTCATTTTGCAGACCTCGCTGATACATAGCTATGGCATGGCCAAAATCCCAGCAGATGCCCCAATTCCCATCGCCAACGCGGTTTAAAATATCCAGCACTTCTTGGTAACTATCGCCGATGTGGATTTTGGGGCTATCGGCACGATTGCGCAGGATTTCCAGTGCAAAATGAGCGGGGATTGCGCCGGCATAACCATGCAACTGCTTTAGATAAGCCAGGGTTTGCATCATAAGCTCCGCACGAGACTGCGTTTTTGAATTTAGCGGATGTATGACTATGATCGGCTGCTGCTGAAATCGGCTTTTTATGAAATTAGCTAGCGCGGATAGATTTTCCAATTGGGCCTGGATATCCTCAGGGAAGCGAAATCGGCCGGAAGCATGAAATGTGACGTGAAATCCCAGACGAACCAATTTTTCTATTGCCTGAAACAGCAGCGGCAGTGACAAATGCTCGGTCAGCTTTATCTCGATGCTCTCGATGCCGAATTTATGGAAATGATTCAGTGTCTCATCGATAGGAGGAAGCGCTCGCTGCCAGGCGTCCGGTTGATTCGGATCGGCTAAACCCAATATCACGGGCCAGAAAAAAGAAAATCCGATTTGCAAATTGACTCCACGGTTGTCTGATCGTTATGGTTACTTGGAATTTGCCTTGGAATAAAATAAGAAAATTGAATTTGATTTGCAAGCTTTTTAAAAAGCAGCGGATTAAAATTTTGCAAATAAAAAAAGCAAGCGGCTCAAAAGCTTGCTTGCTTTTTAGGTTAAGCCCATTTCCAGCAAGAGAATTTATATGCTGCCGCTGTCCTGCTGGCTTGGCAGATAGCAGAGCAGCTCATGGCACTGCAACGCCTGAAATTTTCAATCCCGGAATCAGCTACGGTTTTGACCATCGCAGGCTGAGATTGTTTTTGGGAATCAATGCTTCCCTTTTCGCAGTTCCGACGCCATTTCTTTGATCTCGGTTAAATCTCGCTGCAGCTCACTCCAGCCGTACCACAGTGCATAGTCGGGGTTGGCGTGGAACGTGCCCTGGAAGGCGCGCATTCGATGTTCCAGAAACATAAGAAAGAGCTTTTGTTCGATCACTGTGGGCGCGTCGTGAAAAGTGAGCAAGTCTGGAAAG
>JAPDQM010000185.1:0-5420 GCA_034505795.1 Candidatus Zhuqueibacterota bacterium | reverse complement strand
AGAAAAATATCTTGCTTCAACTAACTCGACTATCGATCCAGTCATCGAAACAACCCTAAGCAAGCTACTCTCTCGTGAATTTAATCGCTTGTTTGAGTTAAAAACGCATTTGTCGAATGAATTGCTCGAGTTTGAAAAGCATTATAACATGAAATCAAATACCTTTTATCAGCGTTTTCAGGCTGGTGAATTAGGTGATGCTATGGACTTTATCGAGTGGGCTGCCACCATAGAAATGCTCGCCAATATTGATAAAGAATTAGAGCTCTTGGAGGATTCTGGCGCTCAATGAATCCAATAATTGTGGCCCACTTTGACTCAATCGAAGATTGGTTGCTACTAAGTTCCGTGGTTGCCGATTATAAAATAATCAGAAGAGAAATCGCCCCGACTGATGGTAAAATTCGCCTTAAAGTCACCTTTGTTGATGGAAGTCTGGCTGAGTTGTTTGAATATGTGATCGTTACAGAATCTGGACTTAATGTATCAAAGTATAGTTTTCATTGGCAAGAAATGGAAGGGAAGCTCAAATGTCGCTGGGATAATGCTCCGCATCACCCAGAATTACCCAACGCTCCTCATCATAAGCACAACGCCGACCAAACAGTAATAGGAATTTCAAAAGTTCTCGATCTACTTGATATTCTCAAAGAAATAGAAAAGACTCTACCATCAAAAAAAGACCCTTCAAAGCTGTGACTGCCTCAAAGGGTCTTCTCATTTTCAGCAACGATATGGGTAGAATTATAATCCTGAATTTCCCAGTTGCTAAATTACCTCAATCGCCTCAATTATTTTAATCACCTAATAAGCAAACACCCTAAAACCCCGCCTTCTTATTTTGCTCTATATATTTCCCAGACACTGGATAGAAACCCATTTCTTCCACGATCTTCTGGCCTTCGGGACCCAGCTCGAAAGCGATCAAATCTTTCACTGCACCTTTGGGTTTGCCATTGGTATATTGGTACAGCGGTCGGGCGATTGGATAAAGCCCCGATTTTACATTATCGACAATCAATGGAGATACGGGCTTGGACTTGGCATCTGGGGCGATTTCCAGCACCTTAATGCCCTCGATCATCTTGCCATGCTCGTCATGCAGATAGCCGATCCCAACATAGCCGATTGCGCCCTTATCCGTCTTGATCCCTTCGATGATCTGGGCATTGCCGTTCATCTGCTTCATCTTGGGCGAATAGTCCTTGTTGCCCAGCACAAATTCCTGGAAGAACACATACGTTCCCGAATTGGGCTGACGACCATATAGAGAAATAGCCAGATTGGGTCCACCCACTTCGCTCCAATTGGTGATCTCACCACGGAAAATAGCGCCGACTTGATCTTTGGTCAACGATTTAATGGGATTGCTGGCATTAACTGTAACTGACAGACCGTCGATGGCAATGGCGATTTCAGTGGGGATTACGCCATTTTCTTTAGCCTGGGCATATTCCTTCTCTTTCATCTCCCGAGATGAATTGGCAATCTGCACTCGATTGGCGATCAAAGCCGCAATGCCAACGCCCGATCCACCACCTGTGACAGCGATAGAAACATTCGGATTCTTCTCCATATAGGCCTCAGCCAATTTCTGGGAGAGATTAACGATCGTGTCCGAGCCTTTGATCTGGATGAAATTCTGCGCCAGAACATTTCCTCCGAACAAAAGGCCGATGATTATGGTTAACAGTGTAAAATTCTTTTTCATAATTGATACTCCTTCAATTTAATTTTTGATTAAGTTGTTCGTGTTATTCATTGCGATCCGCCGACGGCGGAGAAACAACCTTTGATTTTTAGCAGATTGCTTTGCTCCTCCGCCGTCTGGCGGATTCGCTCGCAAAGACATCAAAGATCGATTTTTGTCCGTTGGAAGTATCGACGAATATTTCCAATTATTCGACAATTATTTTCCCTGAATCAAATTTATAATACAATGTCAATCGGCCCGTGATGTCATTGTCCAGCCCATCTTTGGCGTAGCTTTTGATTACGACATTGGGCATGATATGAAGATTGCTGGTCGGAATGTAATCCAATCCAGCAAAAATCATAGTAAATTCATCATCGGCGCCGCTGGTCAATTTGCCCGTGCCCTTGTCAAATTTGGTGATGATATTGTCCTCGGTGTTATTGTCAAAGAAGTCGTACCGAGCGAACGCCTTTAGCTTGGGGATGGGCGTGATCACCGAGCCGAAAATCGAATAGCCGAATCGCTTGACATCGATCGGTGTGGAGGTTGTAATTTGGTACTCTTTTTTCACGTCATCATACTCCGCAGCGACATTTCGGATGCCCGAGTTCTCATTGGTCCGCCAGAACGCTTCGGCGCCGAATGTAAATCTCGGATGATCGTAGCCTAAAAAACCCTTCAAGGTCGAATAGCCTGTGCTGGGTGCATAATCTTTGGCTGAACTCAAATTGGCCACCGTCTGCTTGGCCGTGGGATCCTGACTTTCAAAATCATAATAACCTTCCAGGATCAAACCTCTCATAGGTGTGATCCAAAAGGCATAGCCGATCTTCTTGAAGCGATCAAGTTCGGATGAGCCACAGCCAGGGCCATTGAAAATGGTCAGCCAATGATGAACGGTATTGTTGAACAAGTCGCCCCGAATAGCAACTCCCATATCTGCCGACGAACAGATTTTTTGTAGATCCATGATCGTCTTCTCAATGGAACGGTAGCCCCAGTACTCTTCAGAATTTTTAAACGCATTGGTCTCAGCTAAACCAAAATAGATGCGATGCTGCGGAATGAGATTTGTCCATTCCAGATAGGCGTGCTTGACAAAGGGATTGACTTTTGTCGCCGAGCCGTAGCTGGCATGTTCCGATTCCAGCCGAAAGCGCACTTTGATGTTCTGCGTAATGTTATTTTCAAACGTAAAATAGATGCGCCGAAATTGAAAGGCATTACGATCCTGTTCAGCGGCGATGCTGTTTTTGAATTGATAATAGTAATCCGCATAGACCAGCCCGTCAATCTTGGATTCGATTTGAGCGCTTAAGACAAAAGGCAGAAAAATTAGAAAGAACAACGATAATCCTCTTATTCTCATATTCCCTCAAATTTAATTTTGAACTTTCCCTCTTCTAACTGCTGAAGCTATTCCCTCAAATAGAAGTGACTCTTTTAAATTCGCATCACCTCCTTCATGGATGATCTGGTTATCACGTTTTTATTAGTTAGTGTAATAAAAAATTGCCGATCACTTTAAACAAAGCATGTTACATTCATGTTACAGATCAATTAAGTTTTAATGAACTGTTTAATAATCCTCTATCAGCGCTTCAATCATTCAATAAAAAAGCCAGAGACGAAAGCTCGACATCTCTGGCTCTTTGAGGGAATAAGAGAATAGAGAGGTAAAACTTTTTGGTGAATCGTTGCTACCTGATCAGCATCATCTTTTTGCTCAGCACCGTGGCGCCAGCCTCAAGACGATAGAAGTACATTCCGCTCGGAAGACCAGTAGCATCCCACTGGACTTGATACACACCCGCAGCCTGCTTGCCATTGACCAATGTAGCAACTTGTTGACCCATGATGTTATAAACCGACAGTTTCACCACTGCCTCTTTGGGCAGATTGAATTGAATAGTGGTGGTCGGATTGAACGGATTCGGATAGTTCTGCATCAGCGAAAAGTCAGTTGGAATCACTTTCTCTTTGCTGATCACTTTAACAGATGTCGGGATTGCCGCCAGGTTCTGATAGGCAGGTCCTGTTATCTCAGGTCTGGGGTCTAATCCCTGGTCCTGGCTTCGACTGATGCCTTTCAACTGCGGATTTTCATAGCTGTTGTTATTGGCTGCCAGATGATTGGCCGTGTAATCCTCCACACCAACGTTGGCCCAGTCACCACCAGCCTTCAGTTCAAACCAGATATTGTTGGCCAATATCAATTCGCCCGCTAACAGCCGATCCTTGCTATCGGGTTGCTTTTTGGCTTCAATGGTCACCCCTTTTCCTGGATAATCGCCAAAGATGCTGTTCTTGTACACACCACCCCAGGCCTCACGCAACCGCAACACCGTCTTGCCCGAAGCACTATTCTTGCCTGCACCCAGATAGGTGGCGTTGTAAATCTGCGCATACGTCTTCGGCTCCTGCGCCGTAAAATCACCAGGCGCTCCATCATGCTCGCCACAGGTATCGCCCGTGCTATCGGCCTGGATCACGAACAAGAACTGCATCTTGTTGCGCAAACCCTCATCGATATCTATCCCATCATCGCCGCAGAACGCTGCAATCAGATGGTCGCAATTGACCGTGCCACCGAACCACTCGAACCCATCGTCCAGGTTGCTGAACACCTCGACATAGGAGATGGTGGTGCCACGTCCAACACCGCCCAGGGTCAGGCCATTGATCTCATTGCCTTCGCCGATTTCCGTTCCGCCATGACGGATGGAGACATATTTTATCACGCCTGAGCAATCGTCATCGTCGTTGCCACCGTACAGCCCTCGAGGATCGGTGGTGGGGATGCCTTCGATGGTGGCTTCGCCCGCAGGCTGATTGATCCGAGCTCGACCTAATATGATCAGGCCGCCCCAGAGACCTTTCGCATCCCAGGAGGGAACCAGGGGATTGGTTAAGTCATCATTTTCCGAGGTCAGGATGATGGGATTCAATCCCGTGCCCTCGGCGTAGATTTTGCCGCCACGAGCCACGATCAACGCACTGGCGTTCTCTTTTTCACCAGGTGCACCTTTGATCACCGTGCCCGCTTCGATATTCAGCACCGCTCCATCGTCCACAAAAACTCGACCTTTCAACAGATAAGTGTTATCCGCCGTCCAATAAACCCGTGAATTCGGAGCAATATCGGCATCGGTGACCTCGATGACCTTGCCGCTGGAACCAGGAACCGTAGCGGGTGCCAGGAAGCCATATTGTGATAGCGCCGTCCAACCAGCCGCCCAGTTGGTCGAACCAAAGGCGCCTTTGTAATTGACTCGTTCAAAAAATTCATCATCGGCAGGGTAATCAGCCAGATTCTGATATGCTGGACCATCAGCGGTCGGGCGAGGATCCAATCCCAGATCCTGAATTCGGCTAATCCCCTTCAACTGCGGATTTTCATAGCTGTTGTTATTGGCTGCCAGATGATTGGCCGTGTAATCCTCCACACCAATGTTGGCCCAGTCACCACCAGCCTTCAGTTCAAACCAGATATTGTTGGCCAATATCAATTCGCCCGCTAACAGCCGATCCTTGCTATCGGGTTGCTTCTTAGACTCAATCGTCACCCCTTTTCCTGGATAATCGCCAAAGATGCTGTTCTTGTACACACCACCCCAGGCCTCTCGCAGCCGCAATACCGTCTTGCCCGAAGCACTATTCTTGCCTGCACCCAGATAGGTGGCGTTGTAAATCTGCGCATACGTCTTCGGCTCCTGCGCCGTAA
>JAPDQM010000184.1:0-5450 GCA_034505795.1 Candidatus Zhuqueibacterota bacterium | reverse complement strand
TTTAAAACTATCACCTAAATTTATCCATTAGAATAAAATGATCAAAGCCTGCATCTTAGACATGGATGGCGTCATTGTTGACACCGAGCCGATCCAACTGGAAGCATTTCGACGATTTCTGAATGATTATCACCTTCAGGTCAGCACAGAATTTTTGGATGGCTTGGTCGGTTATTCGGTTCAGGATAACATGGCCGATATTAAGAAAAAATTTTTTATCGATAAAGAATTCGACATTGCTTCGGCCATTCGTCGGCGAAATGAGATTTATTTACAAATGATCGCCCAACAGCAATTGTCGCCACTACCAGGAGTGCTGGAATTGATCGATTTCTGTCAACAGAGAAAAATTAAATTAGCCGTGGCCTCCTCTTCGGATCGCCAGCAGGTGGATACGATCATGAATCGCCTGGTACAAAATTACCGTTCGGTTTTTCATGCCGTTGTCACAGGGGACGATGTGATCCACAAGAAGCCAGCGCCCGATATTTACCTTCAGGTGGTAGAACAATTGCAATTGCCAGCCGCCTCTTGCCTGGCTTTTGAAGATTCCCGTGCGGGAGTGGAGAGCGCCAAGGCGGCGGGAGTGATTTGCTTTGCGGTCCGAAATCGTTATGCCGAGGAAAGATATTTACAGCAAGCGGATCGGGTGATTGATTCGATTCTGGAGGCATTGGATATTCTTAAGGCATGGGGCATAGAGCAAGGCGCATGGCGCATAGAGCATAAAGATGAAGAGGGGACTGATTAAATAAAGTCTGGTCTGAAAACCATCATCTTCTGAAAATGAAAGTCATTCCGAACAGATCCGCCAGTTGGCGGAGGAGTGAGGAATCTATATATCCCGAAAACTTCGTGCCTAAACCAGATTCCTCGCTTCGCTCGGAATGACATCCAGAAAAATACATTTAGCGTTTTCACACACTGGAAGCAAGGAATCTGAATTTTCACGAAAATATTGGGTCTACAGATTTTTCCCCGCCAGTTGGCGGGTCGAAATGGCACTGAGATATATTCTTGGACAGATACTAAATAATTTAGGGCGAGATGAAAAAGTCATGAACAAAAAATTTGACGTGATCGTTGTCGGCGAGCTGAATGTCGACTTAATTCTCAATCAGATCGAATCGTTTCCTGAGATGGGCAAGGAGAAAATCGCCCAGCAGATGACGCTGACCCTGGGCAGTTCGTCAGCGATATTTGCCAGTAATTTGAGCAGTTTGGGCGCCAAGGTGGCCTTTCTGGGCAAGATTGGCAGGGATGCCTTTGGCGATCTGGTGCTATCCAACCTGAAGGCAAAACAAGTGGATACCTCAATGATCATTCAGGACCCTTCGTTAGCCACGGGAGCGACCATCGTGCTCAATTTTGGGAACGATCGAGCTATGGTCACCCATCCAGGGGCCATGGAACATCTCTCATTTGCTGATATTGCAGTTGATCAATTGAAACAGGCACGGCATCTTCATTTTTCTTCCTATTTTCTCCAGCCCAAAATTAAACCTGATGTCGGGAAGCTTTTTCAACAGGCAAAACAATTGGGGCTGACCACTTCGTTCGATGCCCAATGGGACCCTGCTGAGAAGTGGGACCTCGACCTGGCCAATGTGCTGCCGTATGTTGATGTGTTTCTGCCCAATGAGGTCGAAGCATTGAATTTGACGGGGGAAAAAACGCTTGCGGCTGCGCTGGAAAAACTGGCTCGGTTGGGCCATATTATCGTCGTCAAACGGGGAGAGAAAGGCTCGATCTCCCGCCAGGGCGATTCCATCTTTGAAGCAGAACCGTTTTTGAATAAAAATGTCGTCGACGCCATTGGCGCTGGCGATAGTTTTAATGCGGGATTTATCGCCAAATTCATTCAGGGCAAAACGGTGAAAGAATGTCAGATTTTTGGGAATTTGATGGGAGCGATCAATACCACGCAGCCAGGTGGGACAACGGCTTTTACGAATTTGCCAGAAATTATGAAGATTGCTCAGCAAAAATTTGGATATGTGGAAGGTTGAAAAAGTGACCGCCACGAACCGTTAGGCTTGGTGACGATAATGCTAATAAAGCAAGCTTGCGAAGATACTGATTCCTGACAACGGAAGCTGGATAACTGGAGTGCTGGAGTATTGGAGTGTTGATTTCTGGGGTAATGATTATTTCAACACTCCATCATTCCATTACTCATGGTGGCTATTTTTAATTCCCGTGGTAGTTCCTTGCCCCAACAGTTCCATAATCCCTTCCTGCCACAACAAGAACAACCCCAACCGCTGCGTCGAAACACCGTCCTTCAGCCTGTAGCTATATTCAGGAATGCCGTCCCTCATATTCACTTCAAAATATTTGCAGACCATATTTTCGATGGGTTCGATCTCCGATTGCAATTCGGCCAGATGTGATGACAAAATAAAAATGCTATTTGACCAGCGGGAGAAGCCTTGAATGACCCATTTTGACGCTTCATACGCATCGTGGATATTAGTACCCTTGAATAGCTCGTCGGAAATGATCAATCCTTTTTGATTGGTGCGAACCAATTCGGCAATCGATTTGACTCGTTTGACCTCGCTGAAAAAATAGCTGTAGCCCAATCGGATATCATCTTCGGTCTTAATATTAGTGATCAGAAAATCGAACGGGGAGAGCGTCATTTGAGAGGCAGGCACGGCCAATCCCAGATGCGCCAGATAAACGGCAATTCCCATCGATTTGATAAACGTGGTCTTGCCCGACATGTTGGGTCCTGTGAGAAACAGCATATTCTTGCCTGATTCAAAGGCAATGCTCACAGGCTGGGGATGATCCAATAACGGATGATACAACTCCACCAAATTGAGCAGCGGTGAAGCAGATTCCTTTACATCAGGGAACTGCCAGTGAAATTTTTCGATGGTCTGCGCTATCGAAATCAACGCATCGAGCTGATAAAGCAGATCCACTGCCTGCCTGAGTTGATTCTTAAAAACGACCCGCAGCAAATAATCCAATCGAAAGATCTCATGCGAAGCGGGTTTTTCATGATCTAACAGAAATTCGATGTTTTTATCAGCCAGAAAGCTTTTCACAGCAAGAATTTTAGAGCGCAAATAATCGGGCAGATTCTGGTCACTGGCGCTAACGATAATACGCTTTAGCTCCATCAACAAAGTTCGAACGTCATGAACCCCTTTTTCCAATTGGAAGAATATTTCTCGGTAGCGATATTTTTCGATCCACAGCCAAAGTCGATTGGTCGACTGGCAGGGGATGATGCTGGAGCGCCAATATTTTTCGATGTTGCCGAGGAGGCGATCATCAACTGAGATTTTCCAAAAGTCAAGATTAGCGATAAGAAATTTTAGGGTGTCTTGCAGGGCGATAATTTCGTCATAGCTTTGTTTTGGGGAACGAAGCATCACCGATAACTTTTCCTGCCCACCCTGACTCTGCGTGGGCACGAATAGTTCAAAGAGACAGGCGCTTGATTTTCGATCAGCAAAAATTTCCAGTTCATAGAGACTGCGGTCATCGATTTGCATTTTATTATGCTCAATATTTCTGCTTAAATTCCCAGAATCAGCTTTGCCGTTGTGAAATAAATGACCAGCCCCGTAATATCCACAATCGTCGTCAAAGCAGGACTGGCGACCACGGCAGGGTCGAATTTCAGTTTGGCGGCGATCAGCGGCAGCATAGCGCCGATGAGCGTGGCGGTAATCACCTGCAGGCTCAGGGCAATGGCAATCGCAAAGCCGATGCCAGCCAAATTGAATCCTGATGGAATTTGGGATCCCTGGGAGAGAAACATCACTTTTGCCCAAGAGAGCAATCCCAGCACCATTGCCAGCAGGATCGAAATCTTGAACTCTTTGAAAATGACCTTCAGAAAATCTTTGGGTGAAATTTCTTTCAAGGCCAGCGCTCTCACTACCACCGTGGCCGATTGGCTGCCTGTATTACCACCCGTGTCAGCGACCATAGGCATGTACAGCGCCAGAATCAGCAGGTTCATCAAGGTCGATTCAAAACTATGAATGATAATTCCCGAGACCAATCCCAGCGCTGCCAGTCCGACAATCCAGTAGGCTCGATTTTTAAAATGAACCCAGGACGGCGTCCGAAGATAAACGCCTGCCTCGTGCGAACCCGCAATAGCCATGATCTTCTCCATATCTTCGGTGTGCTCCTGGGTGATAATGTCCAGCGCATCGTCATGGGTGATGATCCCGACTAGCACATTGTCGCCATTCACTACTGGAATAGCAATCAAATCGTATTTCTGGATTTTCCTTGCTGCCTCTTCCTGATCATCCATTGCATTTACGGAGATCACATCCCGATGCATGATTTTGTGAATATATTCGGTCGGCTTGGCAATGATCAAATCTTTTAGAGAAACAAAACCTTTTAGCCTCCGCTGGTCATCGACAATATAGGCATAATAAATGGTCTCTTTATTGGGTGCTTGCAGTCGAAGGGTTTCGATGGCTTCGGCCACGGTCTGGTCAGGTCTGAGCGTGGCATATTCCGAGGTCATTACCGAACCTGCGGTGCCTTCGGCGTAAGCCGCTAATCTTCGAATATCCTCTCGCTCTGCCTGCGCCAATGCGGGCAAGAGCGACTTTTGCGTCTCTTCGGGTAATTTTTTGAACAGGTCAACACGGTCATCGTGCGACATGTCCGTCATCAGTTTGGATAGCTCATTGCGATCGAGCTTTTCGGTTATCTCAAGCTGATCCTCTTCTGCAAAATGGCTAAAGATTTCAGCTCGAATTTCTGGTTTAACGTATAAAAGAATCTGCCAGATTTCCTCTGGCTCCAATGCTGAAATGCAATCCGCCACTTCAGCGGGGTGGCTGGATTCACAAAAATCCCGCAACGTATCTGTGTCTTTTTGTTGAATCAATTCCCGCAATTCAGGCACCAGAATAACATTCTTCATGCTTCACCTCCGTTCGGATTTTTGGTATTCAAGCGACGAAGGTGAAGATCATCAAGCTATTTTCCCATTTGCCGATCACCACCTTCGACGCTCATTACCGCTTCCAATCCATTTTTCAATTGGTCTATTATCAATCCTTGGTGATAAGAATCACTGTCACCATCATGTTCGTTCATTGCATTTCCCTCTCAATTTTTTATGAACAACCCCTTGCGAAGGTTTTGAACCTTCGCAAGGGTTGATAGCCTTTGGAATTAAGGCGGAAACCTTTTATTGAAACCAACAGGTATTTGAAAACAATCAAATTTTGAGTCATTGCCAGGATCCGCACGCAGGCGGAGACGAAGCAATCCTGTGCATAAAAAAGCTATGAGATTCCTCACCGCCAACTGGCGGTTCGGAATGACTGCCCTCCGCATTCCTCAGGTATCTATAAAACAAATTATCGTACAAATGCCTTGCGGCCTGCATAAACCGCATTGTCACCCAGCTCTTCTTCGATGCGCATGAGTTGATTGTATTTCTCCACTCGCTC
>JAPDQM010000183.1:0-5623 GCA_034505795.1 Candidatus Zhuqueibacterota bacterium | reverse complement strand
GAGGATACGGCCACTCCCGTCGGCAGACGGAAATGATAGGCCAGCGTCCCCTGGGGCAGGTCTTTCGGATCATCGCCCAGATCCCCGTAGCTGCCTATCAATTGATGGGAATTTTTATCGAACACGGAGAGCCGATGATTGCGGGTGTTGCAGGCATAGATTTTGTCGCCGACAAAAATACCCTTTGGCGTGTAGAAGGCATCGGGATAGCCACCGACTTCACCAATTGAGCCGATGAATTTTCCCTCTGGCGAAAAGATAACAATGCGGCCGTTGTTGGAATCGACCACGTAGATATCGCCATTGGCATCCACGGCAATTCCCTGGGGATAATTCAGTCGATCTCCGCTGCTACCTGGCCTGCCGATAGTCTGGACCAATTTACCTGCCGCATCGAACACTTTAATGCAATAGCCGCCCGCATCCGTGACATAAATTAAGCCATTCAAACCAATAGCTATCCCATAAGGATCAATAAAATTGCCGATGGACTTTGGCATTGTTTGAGCGGCAGCGGACCTTCCGAATATCAATCCAGGAGAAGCAAGGCCGATCACCGAGGCCGAGCCGAACATCAGGCTGTTTTTTAGAAATCTTCTGCGAGAGAGGAGTTCGGGATTTTCTTTGTGCATAGACAAATTAATGATAATTAGTCTGTCATCCGGGATGAAAATAAAAAAGACTATAAACAGAGAATGCGGAATGTTTAGCCGCGGTTTATAGTCTGTAGCAAGTTTGATAGAAAGTATATAGCATATCAGAATTATACCTTTTGGTCAACCAATCTGATTTGCAAAATGAGGATTTAATATAAACCAACATTCTCAAAAAGTCAAGCGAAAATTTCTACTTTTTAATTTTTATTGAATGCGCTTTAGCTTGAGTAGCCGCCAGCAGCGACAACATTTATTGCGACAGAAATTTTTGCCACCAATCCAATTTCAACCGGAGCGACGCCTCAATGTGGTGGGGCTGTTCAAACACATGGGGCTCATTGGGAAACCGAGCCAGCACGGCGGGAACGCCCATTTTTTTTAGCGCGGTGAACAATTGCTCGCCTTCAGTAATGTGGCAGCGCCAATCGGCCTCCCCATGCAAGATCAGCGTGGGAGTTTTAAAATTCGCGGCCCAATTGAGGGGGCTGTTGTTCTCATAAACTGCTCGGATGTCAGAAGAATACGGCTGACCACCAAAATCCCATTCAGGGAAAAATTGTTCATCAGTTGTACCATAAAACGAAAACATGTTTACAAATGGTGCCACTGGAATCGCAGCGCTAAAACGATCTGTATGGCCAATGATCCACGTTGTCATCCAGCCACCGAACGACAAGCCGGTGACGCCCAGGCGTTTCTCATCTACAAAGCCCAGCGCAATCAGAGAATCGACACCAGCCATTAAATCACGATAACAGCTGCCGCCATAATCCTGATGGATGGCATCGGTGAATGCCTGGCCATAGCCAAAACTGCCTCGAGGATTGGCATAGAAGACAATATAGCCGTTAGCGGCTGTCAATTGAAATTCGAAATCGAATTGGTTTGCATACATCAATTGCGGCCCGCCATGAATGTTAAGAATCATGGGATATTTTTGGGCTGGATCAAATTGGGGCGGAGTGATGTACCAACCCTCGATTGTTGTTCCCTGATCTCCGATGAAATGAAAAGTAACCGCATCCTGCAGGTGTACCTTTTGCAAAAAATCATCATTGCGATGCGACAGCCGCCGCATCGTTTTTTTACCATAAGGAATAGCAAAAATTTCATCCGGCAGGTCTACCTGACTGCGCGACATGACCACGATTTTGCCATCCTGCGAGATATCCCAATGGCGAATTCGATGCCGTCCCTCTACCAACTGAGCAATTTTTTTCTTACCAATATTGATGTTGTAAAGATGATAATTTCCATGATCACCAGCCAGGAAGATGATATCATTGCTATTAGCATGCCATTTTAGATCATAGATCACCCGATCAAAGGCTTCGGTTAGATTGGTGACCTTGCCGCTTTTTAAGTCCTTGATCATGAGATCATAATTATCAGACTCATAATTATAACGAAACGTCGATCGCCAGGCCAGATAGCGGCCATTTGGCGCAAAAGCGGGGGAATAATCTGGCCCAGTATTATCAAAGACCTTTTCGGCCGTCCCACCGGATATCGGTACCCGCCAAATATCGGTATCGATATTATTCTCCCGATCGGGCGTGCGATTGGAAACGAACGCCAGCCATTTCCCATCTGGTGAAAAACAAATTTCATCATCGAACCAATCCCCATCGGTTAATTGTAAAATTTCTTTAGTGACTACGTCAATAATAAAAATATGAGAACGCCAGCCTTCATCGTAGCGATTACTGTCGTACCACCAGCGATATCGCAGGTGAGTATAGAGCTTGATGTCATAAAGCCCAGCAGGATTTCGGCCTTCAAATTTGGTCTCCGAGAGAAAAGCAATGGTTTTGCCATCCGGCGACCACACGGGCGACCAGGCACCACCGGGGAGGTCGGTTAACTGCTGGCGTTCTCCGGTTGCCAAATTGAGCAACCAGATTTGGGATTGGCCAGAGGCATTTGAAACCATGGCGATTGTTTTTCCGTCGGGTGACCACTCCGGCGAATGATTGGATGTTTCAGAGTCGGTTATTGCCCGCTCCACTCCACCAAATGTCGGCACCATCCAGATTTGATTGCGATAGCTGTTTGTGACTGAATCCATCTGATTAACCACAAAGATGACCGATTGGCCATCGGGGGAAATTTTCGGTGTGCGCGCATATTTGATTTTATAGAAATCAGCCATGGTGAGTGACCGCTGGCTAAAGGCAGGCGAGAAGATAAACAGCCAAATGATGAAAATGATGGCGTATTTTATTATTGAAAATTTTACCATGTCATCCTCCAAAAACTGATAGTTGAGCTAACTTGGAGCTTCAGATCTGAACAAAAAGCGGCACAGAGTAGGTGTCAATTTCGTTTGCAATCAGTTGCTTCACCTTTTGAAGCTATTGCACTCACTCCACCTAAATTGAGATATCAAGGCAATACCAGCCAAACGCAAGGTTCTCACGGCCTAGGATTGAGATCGGCCAGGATTAGATAAGACCATTTTCTGAAAAACTGTAATAGTGTTCCTTGCCGATGATCACATGATCATAGGGTTTAATGCCGACCACTTTGCACGCTTGCACCAGACGTTGGGTAAGATTTTTATCTTCGGCACTGGGCATGGGATCACCGCTGGGATGATTGTGCACAAAGACAATACCAGCCGCAGAATTGTTTAGCGCTTCTTTTATTATTTCACGGGTATTCACCATGCTCTCAGTAAGACTGCCTTCGAATATGGTGCGCTCCAGGATAAGGTTATTCCGAGAGGTCAATAGGATGATTTTAAAAATCTCACGATCCAAATCGCGCATGTAGTGTTTGAGCAAATTATACACGTCGCGGCCGGATTCAATTTTCACTTTGGACTTCACCTGCTCCGCCGCCATCCGCTTGCCGATCTCGAATGCTGCTTTTACCTGTGCGGCTTTAGCTGGTCCAACACCGCTGATTCCACATAGCTCATTGATGGATTTGGCATCCAGCCCTCGAAAATTGCCGAACTGATGGAGTAATAATCGTGCCAATTCCACCACCGAATGGTCCCTGTCGCCGGTGCGCAATAAAATTGCCAGCAGTTCTGCATCCTGGAGTTTATCCGGACCATATTTTATCAGCCGCTCTCGAGGTCGTTCATGTTCTGGCCAATCTTTTATCTTCATGTAATCCGTCATGGTGACATCCGCTTCTTCTTCAACATAGAAACTCCGATAAGTCCACCGATGATGCCAAAAATCGAATAGATGATCAATGATAAGATCAACACTAATATCGTGAAAAATAGATTGCTGCCCATCTCTTGCAACTTCAGCAGTGCCTCTTCCAGCTCGGGGGGCATTTCACCCGAATACTCAAGTACTTTGCTGATCTGGTGCTTGACTCCGCCGGTAATTATCGATGTCAACATCGTACTGAATAACGCACCCGAAGCCCCAGCCATCCAACCCAGCATCACCCCATCCGCCGAAGTTAGGTCCGAGCCCTGCAAATCTTTCCGATACAGATTTACCGCCAAAACGCCTCCTAAAATAACTCCCGCACAACAAAAACAGTTGATCAAGCTAATAATCGGAATTGAAGCAATCAGGCCAATGAAGGCACCAGCCATTAGCGCTGGTTTGAGTTTATCGGGGCGATCACTCATGATAAGTTTCCTTAATAATGCGTTGATTGATGTTGATTATGCATCGAGAGAAGGCCTGGTAGCACAAAAAATAGCGCAGCCCCTCCCAGAATTATTCCGCTAATCAATCGAGATAAAAAGCTATTTTCAAGAACGCCAAGAGCATCAGCGAAAAGATCAAATGCTATGGGCACAACAGCTAACCATAGAATCCATCGAGGGGGATATATGACCTGTTTGAGCCGAAACAGCAATGGATAAACGAGGGCTGCCAACCAGAAACCAAGATATAAACCTGTGCAGCGTGAACAAACTGCTAACTGTTTGCCCCACAAAAAAAAGGATCGTTCTGGGATTTGATGACAGATTTTGTGGAAGAAAAAATAGATAATGCCTGCGAGAGAGGGATAATCATGCGCTGCAAAAAGCGGCGCTGCAACAATCAGTAGGCACCACAATCCAATTGCGACGAGAAAAATACCATAAATAAATTTAGGATCGACAGGCCAGGAACGACGTTTTTGCTTCACTGCCAGTTACCTTCATTCTTGTGCGTTTGCGCCCTAATATAACACTCCACTAAAAAAATGTCAAGTTAAAAGTGGTATCAGAGCGAATTTGCAGTCATTCCTTTTCCATTACGTCATTAATTTGCAGCCCATTAGGAAATGGATTTTGAAGAGAAATGCAAGAGTGCCTCGCGCAAAAGCTCTCCGGCGATATGGCAGCGATATTCTGCTGTCGATCGAATGTCGCTAATCGGAGCAACCTCCATTCTTATCGCTTGCGCAGCATGATCCATCAGGGATTCCGACAACAATTGTCGGCGCAACAAATTCTCGGTTGCTCTGGCTCGAGCAATTCGCGGAGAAACACTGCCGGTCGAAATATGGATTTTCTTAATTTTTCCATCATAAATCCAACCCAGCACGGCCAATGAGACCTTGCTGATGGCCAGTGCCTTGCGCTGCCCGACTTTGCGGAAATACCAATAGCACTTATCCTGTTGGGGGAACGGGATGCGGATAAAGGCAATATAGCGTTCCCCGTTCAAGCTGGTCTCGCCAGGATTGAGCATCACCTGTTCGATGTTCGATTTTTCGAATTGGCCGTTGTGGCGAGGACCGATCCATAGTTCTGCCTCCAGGACACAGAGCACAGGCAAGCTATCCCCAGCAGGCGAGGCATTGGCAATATTGCCGCCCAGCGTGGCCCGATTTTGAATCTGCACCGAGCCGATTTGGCGACAAGCCTCGATCAAAATCGGTAGCCGCTGCTGCAAAATCGGATGGGCGATGATGCGGCTCAAGGGCACCGCCGCTCCAATTAGAACCTCCTCGTCGGTGATGTCTATTCGCTCATGGAGCTCCTGAACGGCTGTGAGGTC
>JAPDQM010000182.1:0-5709 GCA_034505795.1 Candidatus Zhuqueibacterota bacterium | reverse complement strand
AAATGAGCCGCTTTTATCGATTGCAGTTTGATTTGCCGCTGCTGGCATTGACCGGGAGCAATGGGAAGACGACAACAAAGGAGATGATTTCAACCGTTTTGGGCTGCAAGTATCAGGTTCATAAAAATAAAGGAAATTTAAATAATCACATTGGGGTGCCGCTATCCCTGCTGGAACTGACCGAACAGCACGAAATAGCCGTGATCGAGATGGGCACCAACCATTTTGGAGAGATTTCGAGGCTGGCAGATATCGCACAACCGACGTGCGGTTTGATTACCAATATCGGTCCGGCGCATCTGGAATTTTTCGGCTCTTTGGACGGTGTATTTCGGGCGAAAAAAGAACTCTGGCAATTTCTCGAGCAAAGCGGCGGCACAGCGTTTGTCAATGTCGATGATCCGCTTTTGGGCACTCACCGGCCGGCAACGGACAAAGTGGTCACTTTTGGTTTCGAAAATCCGGCTGATTTCCAGGGTAAATTTGTTGGCCTGGATGAACAGGGACGTGCCACATTGAAAGTAGGGCAGGAGAGCATTAAGCTGGGGGTTTCAGGGATGCATAATATCTATAATGCGCTGGCGGCCATTGCCGTGGGTTCGATTTTTCAGGTATCGTTCCCTGAGATGAAAGCGGCATTGGAAGCCTTTGTTCCCGCAGCCCGACGGATGGAGGTGCTTCAGCAACATGGCATTACCATAATCAACGATTGTTATAATTCAAATCCGGCATCAGCCCGAAAAGCGTTGCAGACATTATCCCAGATACATACCAGAGGCCGTCGCATTGCTGTTTTGGCCGACATGTTGGAATTAGGCGCTGCGGCTTTGCCGGAGCATCAGGCCATAGCCGACTATATCGTTGGTCTTAAAAATATCGATTATCTGCTGGCTTATGGCCCGCTATCAGCCGCAATGGTCGAGCGAGCACATCGGCTGGATTTCAAGCAGGCAATTCATTTTGAAACGAAACAGGCACTCATCAAATATCTCAAACAGCTAATTGTTAGCAATGATTTGTTGCTAATAAAAGGGTCGCGTGGGATGGCGATGGAAGAAGTCACCCAAAATATTTTAGAATCCTAATGAAGGGGCAGAGGATATGTTCTATCATCTCCTGTATCCATTAAAAAACCTTATCTCGGGTTTCAATCTATTTGGTTATATCACCTTTCGGGCGGCTTCGGCAGCGATTCTGGCGCTGCTCATTAGTTTTATCATTGGTCCTAAAATTATTCGTTTCTTGCAACGAAAACAAATCGGGGAAAAGATACGCAGCGACGGTCCACAATCGCATCTGCAGAAGGCCGGGACGCCGACCATGGGCGGGATCATCATCCTGTTTGCGATCATGCTTCCAACCATTCTGTTTGCCCGGCTGGATAATATTTATGTGTTGCTGATCCTGCTGGCGACAATCTGGATGGGGCTCGTCGGGTTTCTGGATGATTATTTAAAAGATATCAAGAAAATGCCCAAAGGTCTGGTGGGCCGCTATAAATTGGTCGGTCAGATTACGCTGGGATTAATTATCGGCAGCATATTGTACTTTTATCCGGAGTTTAGAAACTTCCGCTCGCTGTCGACAGTTCCTTTTTTTAAGCACACCGAGATCAATTTCGGCGTGTTTTACATTCCCATGGTGATTCTGGTGATTACCGCAACCTCCAATGCGGTGAATCTGACCGATGGTCTGGATGGATTGGCCATCGGATTGGTGGGGATCAGTGCGATCGCCTGGGCCGGCATCAGCTATATCAGCGGTCGAGCGGATTTCAGCAGTTATTTGACAATTCGCTACCTGCCAGGCGCTGGCGAATTAACGATCTATTCGGCGGCGATGATCGGGGCCTCACTGGGATTTTTATGGTACAACAGTCATCCAGCGCAAGTGTTCATGGGGGATACCGGCGCGTTAGCGTTGGGCAGTGCGATTGGAACACTGGCCATTTTGCTGAAAAAGGAAATCTTATTGATCATCATCGGTGGGGTGTTTGTCGCTGAAGCGCTATCTGTGATTTTGCAAGTACTGTATTTCAAACGAACTGGCGGCAAACGGCTGTTCAAAATGGCACCATTGCACCACCATTTCGAACTAAAGGGATGGCATGAAAACAAGGTAGTGGTACGTTTCTGGATTATCGGCATCTTGTTGGTGTTATTAACATTGAGCACATTTAAAGTGCGATAGGCTTCGGAGGATGGAAATGAACGAGATGGAACCGATAATCCTGATGGCTGATGAACACTGTTGCAGGCTAATGTTATTATGTTTTCGGATATGAAACAAGCTACAACGGGAGCAACTGATTGAGAACGATCGCCAAAATTGATTTTGTGCTGTTGATTATTGTGATGCTGTTGGCGGTATTTGGAACAGCGGCAATTTACAGCGCCAGTTCATTCAAAGCCCAAGAGAGCTACGGCAATAGTCACTATTTTTTGGGCAAACAGTTCTTTCGGCTGTGCCTGGGTATCTTGCTGATGATGGTGTTTCTGCATGTTGATTATCATTGGCTGCAACAGGTTTCTCCCATCATTCTGTTGATCACCTGGCTGTTGTTGCTATATGTGCTTTTGGGCGGCAGCTATTTCAAGGGCAGTCGGCGCTCGATACCCATTTTGGGATTTGTTTTTCAACCATCGGAAATGGCTCGCTATGCGTTGGTGATTTTTCTATCCATGTTTTTGGTGAAAAAAGGGGAGCGGCTCAAAAATTTCAATGATGGGCTATTGCCCGCGCTTTTTATCGTAGTGCTCATGATTGTGCCTATTGTGCTGGAGCCCGATTTAGGAACGAGTATACTTACAATGATCGTGGCTGTGATTGTGATTTTTATCGGTGGTGCCAGCCTGTATCATCTGGCCAGCTTGTCGGTGTTGGCTATTACGGGATTGGGGTTTGTTATTTCGATTTTTCCCTACCAAAAAGTTCGGCTGATGCGGTTTATCGATGCCGTTCGAGGTGCTACTGATCCCCCGTGGCAGGTGCTGCAATCGTTGATATCGTTGGGAAACGGTGGTCTATGGGGAGTAGGACTGGGCAACAGCCGCCAAAAACTCCATTTTTTGCCCCAGCCCTTCACCGATTTCATTTTCTCGATCGTCGGCGAAGAGGTTGGGTTGATTGGCTGTACGTTTTTGTTGCTGCTGATGCTGGCATTTATGTGGCGAGGGTTGTGGATAGCAATTCATGCCCCAGATCGGCCGGGGATGTTGTTGGCAGTGGGCATTACCGCTTCGATTGTCGTGTACGCTTTTTTCAATGCCGGCATCGCCGTAAATCTCCTGCCAGTCTCGGGTATTACGATGCCTTTTATCAGCTATGGCGGGAGTTCGTTGATCGTAAATTTCATTGCTATTGGGATGCTATTGAACATTTCAAGCCAGGCTCGAAAGCCCAAATATGGTGGATCGGTGGCAGCCGGCAAAAATTATTTCTCCCGCTCTGGCTTAAAATTCAACCATCGCCCAAAATCCAGATAGAAAAAAACGACCGTTTGGCACGGATGGGAACAGGAAATGAGAGGCTGTCTAATATGGAAACGCCGCAGGGTTTATTTATGAATGGAATCGTGCTTATCTGGCTGACCTGAAGCGTTTGGCAGGATCGGGCCAGTGGCAATTGTAACGACGGGGGACAGCCTCTTTTTCTTGTGAAGAATTATAATGAAGAGACAAATAAATTTATGGACAGGATCATCAAAATTGCCGTTCCAGCATTGATCGCAGTCGTCTTGCTGGTTCCTGTTGTACTGTGGTACCGCAGCAACGATGCGTTCTTGATTCGGGCAGTGACCGTTACCGGAAATCAATTTGTTTCTCGGGAGCAGATTCTGGACGCTGCGGACATTGATCTGTCGAAAGACATATTTGCGATCGACACGGATGAGGTAGAAGTGAGGATCCTGACCCACCCCATGATTGATCAGGTTTCCGTGCGGCGGCTGTTGCCGGCGACCTTGAAAATCAAGGTGCATGAGCGTACGTTGCTCGCTGCTCTAGCCGGATCGGAACTGGCTGCGGTGGATTATGATGGCACGATTGTTCAAAATTATCCGGCGGCTGCCATTTATGATTTGCCGGTCATTACAGGCTTTCATCTCGTGGACCAAATCCATGGCGTCAAAAAGCCGGCGCAGCCGGAACTTCTGGAAGATGCTTTTCGCATCTTGCGACAATTGAAAGAGAGCGATATTGTATTGTATCATGAAATTTCGGAGTTGCATTTCAGCCCGGATGTGGGCATGATTCTTTATTTTAAAAAGTCAAATCTGCCGGTTGTTTTGGGGCGAGATGATCTGCTACTAAAAATTGCTTATTTTTCGACCATCTATCATCATCTTACTACCACCGGCAATTTGAACAACGCCCTGGCTATCGATATTCGTTTCAAAAACCAGGTCATCGTGAAACATAAATCATAAGGAGAAACCTGATGGCAAGTCCTGAGATCATTACTGGCCTTGACATTGGAACGACCAAAATCAGCGCCATCATCGCCGAGGTGGAAGAAGATGCCCAACCCAAGATTATCGGCGTGGGTATGGTACCTTCCGAGGGATTGCGCAAAGGGGTTGTGGTCAATGTTGAAAAAACCGTTCGTTCCATTGAGAGCGCCATCGATAAAGCCGAACAAATGGCTGGTTTGAAGGTCAATCAGGTTTACGTCGGCATTGCCGGCGATCACATTCGAAGTTACAATGGTCGTGGAGTTGTGGCCGTGGCAGGACCGGATAATGAGATCACTGAAGATGACGTGCGCCGGGTGATCGATGCAGCCAAAGCCGTGGTGATGCCGATGGATCGGGAGATTATCCATATTATTCCCCAGGAGTTCATTGTGGACGATCAACGAGGAATTAAAGATCCACTGGGGATGTCGGGTATTCGACTGGAGACGGAGGTACATATTGTGACCGGAGCGATCACGTCAGCGCAAAACATCTGCCGCAGCGTGGAGCGAGCCGGTGTGGATGTGGTCGATCTGGTGTTGGAGCCGCTGGCGTCGAGTTACTCAGTGCTGAGCGAGGATGAAAAGGAATTGGGCGTGGTGGTGATGGACATGGGCGGCGGGACCACGGACATCGCGATGTTCTTCGAAGGCTGTATCCGACATACCGCGGTTGTTGCCCTTGGCGGCGGCAATGTTACGCATGACATCGCCCTTTGCCTGCGCACGCCAGTGGATCAGGCGGAAATGATCAAGATCAAGCATGGTTGTGCGCTGCATTCGCTGATCGAAAATCCGGATCAGACCATTGAAATTGCCGGGGTCGGAGGCCGTCCCCCGCGCAAGGTCGCCCAGGAATTATTGGTGGACATCATTCATCCTCGCATGGAGGAGCTATTCCGCCTGACGGCTGGCGAAATTCGAAAGTCGGAATTTGCCAATCTTATGACTGCCGGCGTGGTGATTACTGGCGGCGGCGCGCTGATTCGCGGCGCAGTAGAACTGGCGGAAGAGGTCTTCGACATGCCGGTGAAGCTTGGCATCCCCAAAGGGTTCAGCGGTCTCATCGATCTGGCGAAAAGCCCGATCCATGCCACTGGCGTCGGCCTGATCCTCTATGCGCTGAGCAATCGCTATGATCTCGAAGGCATTCTAAATGTCGGGGAAGTGGGATTATTCGATCGTATTTGGGAGCGAATGAAAGGCTGGTTCAGTTAATGCTGTAAAGCAATGGGCGTTGGATGCGATCGAACACAC
>JAPDQM010000181.1:0-5723 GCA_034505795.1 Candidatus Zhuqueibacterota bacterium | reverse complement strand
TCCGTTTTGGTCTATCGATGGATGTGGTCAATGCGGCGAATAATCGCCTGACCTGTAATCTCGACTTCAATGATCCGCGGGATAATAGCCCCTTTGGCACCTTTGGCGCTGAATATGGCTGGAACAATCTCGTCTTCCTGCGGGGCGGCCTGATCTATCGCTCAAAGGAGTACGATTACCGGAAATTGACCCAGGCTGAAGAGCTGGATTTGATCTATGACATTCGCTTCGCATTCGGCGCGGGAATCAATTTTAAAATTCCCGCATTCGATTCAAAGATCCGGCTGGATTATTCCTATACGGATCTGGGCATTTTGACACAAGCCCATAGCTTTTCCTTCACCTTTGGGCTTTAAACAACACCGGCACCGTTATACTGTTAATATGTTTTGAACCAGAAGCTGTAATGCCAACGTCTGCTGGCATTGCAGCTTCTTTCTTTGACGGAGTCATTGGCGATGATTCAGCAGAAAATTTGGGTGGGGTTGATGATTTTTCTCATTGCAGTCAACGTTGGATCTCAAGATGTGTTTAAAAACGAGACCCAACGACATGCGGTTTTTCGATTAATTCTGTCCGATGAACTGGTGACCAGCTTTGATCAAATTTTAGACCCGTCATTAAAAACACAGTGGGCAGATAAATACTGGAGAATGGTCGATCCCACTCCCACCACGGAGGCCAATGAAATCTATGATCAATATCTCCAGCGCGTTCAGGTGGCCCAGCGGCACTACTCGAATATAGTGCCTCCACTTTTTCTTGATGATCGTGGAAAATATTATCTGAAGTATGGCGAGCCTGATGATCGGGTTATTTCACCCGGGCTCGGCAAACCATACCAGGACAATGAAACATGGGCTTACTATCGCTATAATTTGTTCCTTGACTTTGTGGATCAACCGGGCTTTGGCTATCGGGAAGTCACCAACTTGCTGGAAGCGGTGAGCCGGGGGCCAGCCAATCGCAAGCTAATTGTTGCTGCGGAACTGTATGCCGAGCGGGAGCGATTGCATCAAAAATACCTGGGTTTTCAGGATATTGTCAGCGGTGCGGCTAGCTTATCGGCGTCGTCGCGATTTTATCAACTCACCAATGATTTAACGAATGAAAAAAAATTAGCATTGGAAGCGATTCCCCCTGCCTGGTTCGATTTCGATTTCCAGCAGGAGCGACTGGATGCGCAAATGAGCAGTGCTATTTTTCGAGGTGAGAATCAGCTCTCGCGGGTGGAGTTGTATTACTCCATTCCGATGAACCAATTGAAATTTCAGCCAGGCACCCAATCCCCGCTGGAAAGCGTGATCGACTTGCAGATGTCGATTTTCAACCAGGATTTTGATCGGGTATTGCAACGCAATGAGCGGTTGTTGATCCTGGCCCGCAATCAGGATGAAGTGCAACAGCGCATTTACATCAATCAGCAGACCGAACAATTGCCGCCCGGACTGTACCATCTCGTGCTTCAGCTTGAAAATCGGGACAACCAGCGCCTGGCAATTCTGCGAGGTAATTTAAAGGTCAAGGATTTCTCAGCGGATTCATTGTCATTGAGCGATATCCAGCTTTCTTCGCAAATTCGAGAGGACGTTCAACATCAGCGTCATTTAAAAGAAAATGGCATTTTAGTTGTGCCGTATGTCGGTAATGCCATTCGTCGTCTCCATCCCATCTACATTTACTTTGAAATCTATAATCTTCGTCTAAATGCCGAGAATCGCTCGCGATTTCGAATTGAGTATGAAGTGACTGCCATCGCCGCTAACCAGGCCACTTCACTCAGTTCTGTTACCCAATTCATCAGTCATCTAATCGGCAAGAAAAAAGAACAAAAAATCGGCAGTTATTTTGAAACCACGGGCGAGGCTTCATTTCAGCAGATCTATTTGCAAATCGACTTTTCGAAGTTTTCGGGTGGCTCCTGTTTGTTGACCATTTCTGTCACTGATCTTGAAAGTGGCGCCAGCAGTAGGGAAGTGAAGCGGCTGGTGTTGAAGTAAACTCCATTTCATAAATTCCTCGAAAGAATGATCCCCACGGCTTCTGTTCCTGTTCGCGCGAGTTTAGCTCCAGACCTGGCAAAAAAATCAAAAAAAGCACTTGACATTTCAAATTAAAAATATTATATTGCTGTAAGAAAAGTTTCATAAGCCAAATTTATGAAATAAATCTTACATCAAATTATGGAACAACGAAAAGCGATTGAGCGCGCCATTCTGGACCTGGTGCCGTCGCTACCTGCCAATCAGAAGAAAGTGGCGGATTTCTTTCTGGAGCATCTGGACCTGGTAGCGCTATTGCCAATCAAAAATGTGGCGCAGCAGGCTGCAGTCAGCGAGGCATCCATTGTGCGATTTGCTCAATTGCTGGGATATAGGGGGTACAAAGAATTAAAAGATGCCCTTTCCGATACCCTGAAAAACCAAATTTCCCCCACCGAACATTACCAGTTAGCCATCACCGAAAAAGAAAAAACCCCTGATATTTTCAAGCTCATTGCTCACAATGTGATCACCAACATCAACGATACCATCAAATCCATCGATGTTAAGACATTTTCCAGTGTAGTTGATAGCATAATTGCTGCAAAGCGGATTTATTGCCTGGGTATGGAACTTTCGCATCACCTGTCGCGATTGATGACTTTCCTGCTGCGGCAGTACAGTTATGATGCCAATTACCTGTCAGTTGATTTTTTGCAATATCGGGAGCAGATCGCCTATATGACTCCCCACGACCTGCTAATCGCCTTTAGTTTCTCCCCATATTCGAGAGAAACGGTAGATGCCATTGCGTTTGCTAAAGATCGAGGGATTAAAAGCATTGCCTTTACCGACAAGAAAACCGCTCCCATCCGTGAATTTGCCACTTTTTGTCTGCAAATTAAAACCGATAACATCATGTTCAGCAATTCGCTGGGCGCTGTGGTGACCGTGATCAATGCGATCATTACTGAGTTGAATTTCCGAGATAAAGATCGAACACTGAGGGCATTGAAGATCATCGAAGAGAATATCAAAGACGAAAGGTATTTCATTTCATGAAAGTGGACGAACAGAAGCTGCTGGAGCTCTTTTTTCAATTGATTCGCATCGATAGCATTTCGCTGCACGAGCGCGCCATGGCTGATTTTTTGATTCAAAAGTTTAAAAGCTGGCAAATCGAAGTCAGCGAGGATGAGGCGGCTTCAAAGATTGGCGGCAACGCAGGCAACTTGATCGCGCGGTTGCAAGGCAAGTCAGCCAATGTTGCTCCACTGATATTACTGGCGCACATGGATACGGTTCGATCGACGGCGAAGGTCAACCCAGTCATCAACAATGGCATTATTCGCTCCGATGGCAATACTATTCTCGGTGCGGACAATCGAAGTGGCGTGGCATTGATCTTATACGTGATCAACGAGATTATCGAAAAGAAATTAGCGCATCGCAGCCTGGAGATTGTTTTCACGGTGGCCGAAGAGCTAGGCATGTTTGGTGCATTGGCGCTGGATTATCATCGACTGACTGCCAAAGAGGGATATATTTTTGATTGCTCTGCCAAGCCAGGCAGTTATGTGGCAGAGTCGCCCACGGCGTACGATTTTAAGGTGCATTGCCAGGGTCGGCCAGCCCACTCGGCCGTGGCGCCAGAGAAAGGGATTAATGCTATCTCCATGGCGCTGGCGATCATGAACCAGTTTCCTGTCGGTCGGATCAACAAAGAGACGGTGGCCAACATTGGCACAATCCATGGCGGCTCAGCCGATAATGTCGTCCCTGATCAGGTCACCTTCACCGGCGAATTTCGGTCGTTCAGTGCATCGGAAATCAATCGCCTCAAAAGTCAACTGGAAAATTCCTGCCATCTGGTCAGCCAGAAATTTGGTGGCAAATGCGAGGTCTCCTTCAAACTTGGCTTTGAAGGCTATCGCTTCGAGCCGACTATGCCTGTGATCGAACGACTGCATCGGTCGATGCAACAATTGAACCTTGTACCCAATGCCATGGTCTATTCCGGCGGCAGCGATGTGAACGTGCTCAACGCCAATGGCATCCGGGCCGTGAACGTCGGCATTGGCGCCAGCAATCCCCATTCCAATGAGGAGCAGATTGCGCTGGCCGATATGGTCCAAGGCGCTGAACTATTGTTTCGATTAGTGGAAGCGGAGGAAGCATGATCAGAAGATGGTTGGTTATTGTTTGTCTGTTATCATTAATTTTTAGTAGCGGATTTGCCAAGGACAAGGGCTATTTGCTGATTGTCGGCGGTGGCAGCCGACCACCCGAAGCGTTGAAAGAATTTGTCGCGGTGAGCAAGGGTGGCCCCATCCTGGTGATCACCTCAGCGAGCGGCGTTCCCGCCGAATCGGGTCCCTCGTTGGTGAATCAATTGATCAAAGCGGGCGCTAAGGACGCAAACTGGCTGCACATCGAAAGTCGCGAAATGGCCAATGCTGATAGCGTGGTGCAAAGAATCGAATCCGCCACGGGCATATTTTTCTCAGGCGGAGTTCAGGAGCGGTTAATGCAACGAGTGGGCGGCACCCGCTCCGAAGCCGCGATCAAAAAGCTCTATTTTGAACGGGGCGGCATCATCGGCGGCACCAGCGCTGGCGCGGCTGTAATGAGCGAGGTGATGATCACGGGCAATGAGCTGATCAACAAAGACACCACCGATGCCTTTGTCGCCATCCAGGCAAAGAATATTGAGACAAAGAAGGGATTTGGCTTTCTAGATCAGGTCATCATAGACCAACACTTCGTCGCTCGCAAGCGTCACAATCGACTCATCAGCCTGGTGCTGGAACATCCGAACCTGGTGGGGATCGGCATCGATGAGGATACCGCCATCATGGTTCATCCCAATGGCAAATTCAAAGTTTATGGCAAAGGGTCAGTGATCGTTTATGATGCCAGGAAAGCGAAATCCATTCAGGTTAATAAAAATGGCTTGCTCAGTGGAAGAAATTTGAAAATGGCTGTGCTGGTTGAAGGAGATGAGTTCTTTATAAATACCAAATCCCAAAAAACAAATTCCAAATAAATTTCAAAAACCAATTTTCAATGATTCAGACCAACCCATCGCTCTTTTGACCGCGAATTTCGCTAAGAGAGCGAATTACGCGCATCTATTAGCTTCGGCAATGTTATAACCTTGAATTAGCGCAATTCGAAAAATTCGCGAAATTAGCGGTCAAGAATTTTTCAGGGATGGATAGATGTTTGGGATTTGAAAATTCGAAATTGAGATTTATTTGTTATCTGAATTTTGAGTTTTGGAATTTCTACTGAAAGGTGGTTGCCTGAAAATTGGAATTTTGAAATTGAAATTTGTTTGTTATTTGGAAATTGTGGTTTGGAATTTTGTCAGAGTATCTATCAGGCTCACGGTTACAAACAAATTCGAGGCCTATGAAATCTAAATTCACGTTCAACACTCTGGTCATGATCTACGCCATCGTCATCGTGGTGGCAATTTTAACCTGGCTCGTTCCGGGTGGTGAATACCAGCGAGAAGTCAGGGATGGCCGAACGCTGGTGGTGGCGGAATCCTTCAAATATGTCGATAGCCAGCCACAAGGGATTGCCGCCATTTTGTTAGCGCCCATCAAGGGGTTCATTCAGGCGGCACAAATCATCGTCTTTCTGTTCATCATCGGCGGGGCATTTGCTATTATTCAGGCAACTGGAGCGATCTCGGCTTCAGTACAGAAAATGGCATTTTTCTTTTCCAGCAAA
>JAPDQM010000180.1:0-5755 GCA_034505795.1 Candidatus Zhuqueibacterota bacterium | reverse complement strand
TAAGTTCTCCGGACGAAAAAGTTGCACCATGAATACCATCCCGACCAGTACGGCCACCGACCACGATGATGAGATCGCCCACCTGGACCTGCTTTTCCGTCATGTTCTTGGGTAAGAGGCCGATATTTCCGCAAAAGACTAGCGGATTGCCCACATATCGTTCATCAAAGAAAATGGCGCCATTCAGAGTCGGAATTCCCATGCGGTTGCCATAATCGCGCACGCCAGCATGAACCCCCAGAAAGATGCGTTTGGGATGGAGCGTACCGGGCGGCAATTGTTCCATGGGATAATCCGGTGGCGCAAAACAGAAGACATCGGTATTGGCGATGGGCCTGGCGCCCAGTCCTGTTCCCAGCGGGTCGCGAATGACGCCGCCAATGCCGGTATTGGCTCCTCCGTACGGCTCCAATGCCGAGGGATGATTATGCGTTTCGACTTTAAAACAGACATCGTGCTGATCATCGAAGGCAATGACGCCAGCATTATCTCTGAACACCGAGAGACACCAGGGTTTGTTTAATTCATTTGTCACCTTCATAATGGTGCTTTTGAGCAGATTATCGATGACGTGGCCGTTGTAGTCAATTTTACCGCGAAAGGTCTTATGCACGCAATGCTCGGACCAGGTTTGTGCCAGTGTTTCCAATTCGATGTCCGTGGGGTCGCGCCCCAGCGCACGAAAATAGTCCTGAATGGTGCGCATTTCGGCCAGGTTGAGAAAGAGCTGTCCCTGGCGGCTGATCTGCAGCAACCGTTCATCATCGGCCTCCAAAATGTCCACCGTGATCAACTGGAACTGATAATCTGCCGATTCAGCAAAAATTTTTTCTTCAGGCTGAACCGCATGCTGAATCAATTTGTTGGCCAAAATTTTTTCAATAATCGTCGCCTGCTGTTTGGGATCAAAGACGCCTTTTAGATGGTATTTCATGGCAGTTTTTACACCGGAAATGGATTCGATTCCCAGATCGCGAATCCCTTTCAGTGTGCTTTCGGCTACAGGATCCATAACTCCAGCGTTGTAGGCAATTTCTACCTGCCAGGTGCCGCTTTCTTCTGGTTCTAAAGGTTGATTGATGGCATAGATTTGGGTAATTTGATCAGCCAGCAGATTGCGACAGATAAATTCTATTTCGGAAAGGGATGCCGAACCGAGCAAATAATAAACTTGATGACTTTTGACCCTGGCTATGTGTTCAATTCCAAGATCGATAATGGTTCGACAGAGATGATCATCATAGGGATTTAATTTTTGCGGATTGATACCGATTTCGATTCGCGTGATCAAATTTTCTCCTTACTGCCGTTGAATAGTTAATATCGGCTTTCATTATACAAATTTATTTTAAAAAATGCAACAAAAAACCTGATCCGGATGACTCGATCAGGTTTGCAGTTCGGTGAATATGATCGTGAGAATGTCGCTACTGGTTAAGCTGCTGCTGTATCGACAGCGATTCGCTGACGAAATTCTAACGGAAAAAGTGGCGCATTGTCCTCGATGGCCTGAGGATGCGGCTGGTAGATATAACCATTCATGCCTTGAAAGATGGCTGATAACACCCGGCCATCAAAGTCCCTGGGAATTGGAAGTCCTAACAGGTGTAGCACGGTAGGCGCAACATCGTAGATGTCGATACCATTGAGTTGTTTCCCTTTTTTGATGTCGGGGCCGGTAATAAAAAAGATGCCTCGGGGTTCATGGTAAGCGTAGACAGGATAATCGTCCTTGGCCGAACCAATGCAAAGCAGAGAAGTGCGTTTATTGGAATCGAGGTAATAGTTATATTGATGAGGAACAAAAATAATATCTGGTGCATTCTGGACATAGTCGCCTTTGAAAACATCTTCCCGACGATAGATTTCATCCACCACATCTTCTAGCGTATAAGGATCTTTTAAGCGATACAACTCGCCAATGATTTTATCTCGTAATCGTTCATATTGTTGTCCAGGCGTGACAATTCCCTGCGGCTCTCGCCCTTGTAGATTAATGTTAATCCCTTGCACATTGGTAGAAATAAAGTAGGCTTGAGTTTGCGCCCAATCGATAGCGAGATATTCATAGGGAAAATACTTTTTAATACCCCAGGGGATGAATCGCTTAAGATATTCGGCGATCATGTCAGGAAGGATGGAACGGAGGTGGTCCTTGGTGATCCCAGCACGAGCCAGGAAACGAGTGATGGCGTGAGGTTCCTCAAAGTGATTATAGATCACATCATGAACATCGGTAATGCGCGCGGGATTAATGGTGATCTTTTTTTTGAGTAGTCCCAATTCCCAGAGCCACTCATTGACGAAAAATTTTTTGGTGACCGATTTGAAACCGTGATGCGATACGACCATGAAATAGGATTCTTCATCAAGTAGACTATAAAGGTCCTTTAAAAAATCGTCGATCTGCATGTAAAGAGTCTCGATTTTATTTGACTCATGCCAGAAATCATGTTGCGCTTTACCCAGGATATTTAACGTCAACACAGCTAAATCCCATGGATGATTTCTCAGCAATCGGCTAAAGGTTTCGACCTGCCGGGTCAGGGTCGTTTGCAATTCAGTGAAGTATTCTTCCGGTTCCAACCGACGGGCAGCGCCGCAATCGACAGGATAGCCTTGTTGTTCCAATTCCTCAGCGATTGTGTCGGGATAGGCATAACGCTGATTGGCTGGCGTCAATAACCCACTGACCATAATACCATTAAGTGGTTCTGGCCCTGCGGAAATCGGCGCATTCAAGACCATTATCCGTAGCCCGTTATCATTGGCAATGTTCCATACGAAAGATGTTTTGAAAGAATCCCGTTGAATCAACTGTGGCTGATACGAACCATTTCCATAATTCAGATAATCGTAGATATTGTGCTTACCTGGATTTTTACCACTGAAGAGCGACGCCCAATTTGCAGCACTATTGACCGGCAGATCAGAATCGAGGACACCACTGCTCCCTTCATGCAGCAGGCGATGAAAGAAAGGCAATTTGTTTTGCTCGATAAGCGGCTGGAGAAGATGAAACGTTGCGCCATCCAATCCAACGATGAGCACCCGAGGGCGCTGATCGTGATTAATCATAACTGTTCCCCCCGTCTCTATATATTATGCAAAAGATAGGTCAGTGTATTTCGCTTTTATTTGATATTGATTGCTCGTGGTTCATTTCCAACTCCGCATCCTGAGCCCAGTTTTTGAACATCGTAGTTACTGTCATGATCAAACAATTGCGGAAAAGAATCAATGGCCTTTCAAGGCCGTTAGGATTTCTATTAAAAGGACCATTCTCTTAAAACTGAAAGCCGTTTAAAGAACAAACAACATTCTCAAGACAAGCAGAGATGGTCGACTGGTTCAAAGCAGTTCAAAAGAACAGCATTAGCGATTCAGGGTACGATGAGATTGAGCTGGCTTTCTGTATTCAAACGTTCAAATGATCGAAATGCGTCGCCGGCTTTCAAGGAAAACAATTTGCCCAATTTATAGGCATCAATAGGCATCGACTGGTTGATGCGAATTTTTTTGATGATCAAAGCGGCATCGCCGGTTTTCACTACAATTCCTTCAGGCATGATGTTCAAAATGGTTCCTGGCGGTTGGCAAAGTTCTCTTGGCGACACGGCGACCATTTCTGCTGGATGCAGGATTTTGATCTCCATGTCGTTATAGAAGGTCCGGGCTGCTTCAAAACCGGGAAAAGTCAGGGCACGAATGAAGCGGTCAATCATGGCGCTGGGCTGGTTCCAATTGATCATTCGCTGTTCGGGATAGCCAGCGGCATGATAGGTTGCTTCGGCTTCAGATTGAGGCTGCCGTGACGCGGTGCCTCGCATTATTTTGGGAAAATGATTCTTGAACAACTCCATTCCGATCTTAGATAATTTTAAATAAAGCGAATAGGATGTATCATTAGCACCAATAGGAATTGTCTGTTGAGCAATAAGATCGCCCCCATGAACCTGTTCGTTGATCCAATGGAGCGAAATGCCGGCGCGTTGATCTTGCATGAGCGACCACATCACCGGAAAATAGCCTCGATGGCGTGGCAACGGCGAAAAGTGCATATTGATGCCCCCCAAGCGCGGAATGCTGAGAATCAACGGATCAAGAATTTTATCATATTCCACTGTAATAATCAAATCGGGGCGGTCCAATTTCTGGATTTCATTTATAAATTGCAAATTCTTGGTTGACTTTGGCTGAATGAAAGGCAAATTTTTATTCAATGCCACTCGAGCGATGGATGCATTCCAGACTTTGGGCTCCACAACAGCACCATTGTCCTGATAACAACCCACCACCAAGAGCACTTTGATATTTTTGGCACGAACCAAATAGCGCAAACAGGTGCAGCCCAGCAGATTGCCGCCCATAAAAATTACTTTCAATTTCGAATTGCTTCTCATTGCCTTCAAATCTCCATCATTTTCGTCTCGCAACTTTTGCTTTTGAAAAAGTCCTCACATCTAAGATTTCTCATTGCTCCTGGGGCTGGCTACTCGATTGAATTATCCCAAAATACATACATTTCCACTGATTTGCGGAATCGAGCAGCAGGACTGCGTTCAAAAATCGACCCGATTACTGGAACCAAATTCGGCATTTTTTATTTGATGGAAGACTGGTCATTGATCTTGTCAGAATGACAGCGGAATATCATCCAAAGTGATGATGCCATCGGCCTTGTTTGGCAAAAATTCCGAATAGCGCTTAGCGAATTTATTTCTTGAGAAAATTTGTTTCTGTTCTCCCAAAAGGTGCTTGACATTATTAAGAAAAAAGTTTATATTATAATTGAACAATTGTTCAAATGTTGAGCTTAAATATGCAGAAAGCTAAAATTGAAATCTGTAGCAACAGCGTGGTTGATTACAAAAAAATAAATCGGGTCAGCCATCAGTTGCCAGAACGTGAGGACCTTCAGGAGCTATCCGAGACTTTCAAGGTGCTGAGCGACCCGACCCGGTTGAAGATCGTATTGGCGTTGGCCCAGGAAGAACTGTGCGTTTGCGATCTCGCGGCGCTGGTCGATGTCTCGATTTCGGCCATCTCTCATCAGCTTCGCCTGTTGCGGAATATGCGACTGGTCAGCTACCGCAAAGAGGGCAAGATGGTTTATTATCGGCTGGACGATGAGCATGTGGAGAATTTGATCCGTGAGGCGTCCAGGCATGTGGAGGAAGGATGATTGGGAGGTTGGGCAATTGGGCGATTGGGTAATCAGGTAATTAGGTAATTAGGTAATTGGGTACCTGGGATTTCATCGCTTCATTGGGTGAGTATTTCGATAGGAGCCTATTGTTTCTTCCACAAAACTGGAATGTCACAGAAATGAATTTTGATTTTGGCCACAGAAATGAAAGGTTGCAGAAAAAAGAATGGAAAAGGTTTCGGTGTCCTTTCAATTCTGAGACCAAAAATTTAATCAAGGGAAATGAATGTCGGAGAAAAATGTGCTTCAGTTTAAAATTAACGGCATGGATTGTGCCGACTGTGCTTTAAAAATCGAAAAACAAGTGGGGCGGCTACCTGGTGTCAAGCTGGCAAAAGTGGACTTTATTCAGGCTCGATTAGAAGTCGAGTCCCTGGATGTGCCAGTGGATGTCGAGGCGATTCGAAACACCGTAAGCGAACTCGGCTATTCCGTCACTGAGGCGAACCCGCTGCAACGAACCACACTGATCGTCTCAGGCATGGACTGTCCCGATGAATCACGCCCCATCGAGGCCCGTTTGAAAAAAATGCCAGGCGTTGAGAC
>JAPDQM010000179.1:0-5796 GCA_034505795.1 Candidatus Zhuqueibacterota bacterium | reverse complement strand
CATGGGGTGCATAGAGCGGATTGTTGTAGTTCAAAATCAGCAGCACGTCAATGCCTCGGCGTTTCGCTGACTGAATGTAACGGTCGATCTCCCTGGGAAATTGAAATACTCCTTTGACCTTCTCGACCTCGGACCAATAGCATTCATCCCGAATCATTTTAAACCCAGCGGCCTGGACCCGACCCAGCATGGCTTCCATGCTGGTAGAATCCATATCGGCCCGATAGAACTGGCCGAAGTGGGTCTGGAACGAGTAAAAGTGATTCTGCGCCTGTGAGCCAAATGATACTAAAATAAGGGATAGAAACAAAAAGAGTAGGATTTTGGGATTCATACAGTCCTTTCGCAATGTGCTGGTGACGATGTGGTTTATAAAAAAGCCGCAGTTAAAAGGCCGCGGCTTTTGTTTTAGAGAATCATCGGATAACGTGGCTTAGTTAAACAGCCGCTTTGGTCTCATCCAGCAGGGATTGAATTTCCATCTCGATATATTTTTTCATGCCGTCGCTGAAGCCGCGGTGTTTATATCGGACTTTTCCCTGACCATCGATGATAAAGGTATTGGGAACCCCTCGCCCCTGAAATGCTTTTTGAACACGAGCGCCGCTTAGCAGCGTGGGGAAGTTCGGAGCTTTATCCATCAATGCTGATCGCAAGTAAGCCTCACTCTGCTTTTTGCTGCCAATAGTGCTAATGGAAACGATGGCAACTTTGGTGCTATCGTACTTTTCAACCAATGTTTGCAGGTGCGGAATCTCCGCACGACAGGTGCCACCTCAAGTAGGCTTCCAGAAGGCGACCAATATCACCTTATTTTTATAATCCGATAGCCCCACCTCCCTGCCATCCATGCTGGTCAGTTTGAATTCCGGGGCGGTAAATGGCGGATCGACCACAGCTTTGCCCAGGATAGTCTTCTTGAGATATTCTTCAACTCCTTCGAGGTGACCAAACTTCGCCTGGTAGAATTCATTGAAATAATGGTGGGCTTCGGGAATTTCCTGGAGCGATAATGCCAGCGACAGCGTTTGCAGAGCCTCATCGATTTTGCCGTTTTTTCCCTGGGCAGCACCGAGATGAAAGATCACATCAGCGTCAGGGTCATCATATAACCCATTGGCTTGCTCCAGGATCGACAATGCTTCGGGATATAGGCCCTTCTTGAAATAGATCCACCCCAGCGTATCCGTCACATAGTTTTTCTGATGAGGTTTGGCAACTGCGACTGCTTTTTTCATGTATTCCAGCGCTACATCCAGCTTATCCGGGCGAAACTGATAAATTTGCCAGACCAGATCATTATAGGCATCCGCATCATCCGGAAAATCCTTGATACGTCGTTCGCCCCACTCAATCATGGCAGTGGTATCTGATTTCAACTCATAGCTCATCATGCGGAAAATGTAGGAATAAATGTATGATCGCATCTGGCTCTTCGGATAATCGGCCAAAAATTTCTCAGCATATTTCAAACGCTCCTGGGGATCCTTGAATTCATACATGCGATTGAATATAATCGACTGAGAATAATCGCCAGTCGTATCCAGCCGAATAACTGTTTCCTCCAGCTCCGCTGCTTTATTTCGCTCGCCCAGCATCTGATAGGTGTAAATGCCTGCCTGCAGCAGCGTTAGATTAGATGGATTTTTGGACAACAAGGCATCGATTTCGCGATCGATTTTTTCCTTGGTTGCCGGAGTAAGCCCTTCTTTGTCCAGCATGTTACGCCAGATGCTGTAATAATGGAAATATATGGTCGTATCCAAACGGATGAGCGTCCGGTAGATTTGATTGGAGAGATCGAACGAATCGATTCTCGAGTATGCGAAGGCAAGACTTTGCAAGCTGCTTCTTTCCAGTGAGTCAACAGCGAGTACTTTTTTGAATTGTGCAATCGCCGCCTCATAATCTTGCTCTCGAATAAGCCCTTCTCCCATCAAGGCATGGGCGTGATAGAATTTAGGATTGAATTGCAAGCACTTCTCGGCCCTGGCTTTGATCTCCTCAGTGTCATCGGAGAGATAGCCCAGCATGTACTGGTAAATTTCATTGCGGGGGTTCTTTCGGGCTTTCTCTTGATATTCAGCAAGAACTTCTTCGGCTTGATTTTTCTCCCAGCGCAAGATATAGGCATAGCGTTGGTGAGCTTTGATATGAGTGGGATCGAGCTTGATGGTTTGCTGCAGTTCTTTTAATGCGCTGTCAGTTTGGTTGACCTTAAGTAATGCTAAAGCGGTTTGATAGTGCCCTTCTGCCTGTTCCCGCTTCTTCTGATTGCCACATGTCAGCAGTATGATCGTTAGGAAGGCGATCGAAAGGCCGATGGCAATTCGTTTGCCAGCCATAATTGCCCTCCGTTTTGCAGGTGAATTTTTGATTCGCCTTAAAATATAAACAATCGAATTAAAAAATGCAAGCAAAAATTGGGGACTGCTATCCCCAGGATAACCTTGCGGCACAATAACGTTAAGGGAAGCGTCACGATTGTTAGCTGCTGCTGCCAGAATGTTATCAATTGTCAGTTCCATCCCTGCCATCCAAAATTGGGCAATCGTTGGCGGTGCAAGCATTTTGCTGGGAATGAAATGGTTACCGCTTCGGGCTTTTCAAATGGCTCGACGATAAAAATCAATTTTGATCGAAAACGCTTGGCTATTTCAACAGCAACAGTTTTGTGGATTGATGCTGGTTTCCCAGTTGCAAATTGCAGAAATACATGCCACTGGCCAGACCATCGGCCCGAAAAACAACCTCGTGTCGCCCAGCCTGGAAAATTCCATCGCATAGCACTGCCACCTGTCGTGCGTTGATATCGAAAATCCGAAGCAATACATGACGCGATCGCTCCAGATAAAAACCGATGGTGGTCTGAGCATTGAATGGATTAGGATAGTTCTGGTCCAGAAAAAAATCTGCCGGTGAGCTGTTATCTGTTGCCGGCATGGAATAAACATCAGTAACGACCACATCCGGTGAAAGTTTTCGATTGATCATAATCATGGCGGCATCAGCCACGACGAACTGGCCGGCAGGAACATCCTTGTTGCTGATCGTCAACACTTTTTGCCGTCCCGACTGCAGATAAGCTGACGTTAGTGGCTGCCAGCCTGCTTTGTACAAACCTTGCTGATTTAAGTATACAGTAACCGAATCGCTGGCCTGGTAGACCGTACAGGGGGTGCGATTGCTGGCCAGGGAGCCGGTTACATTATAGGCATACACATCGTACCAGGCAGCGAATGGTACATCAAAAAAATAAGTGATAGTGGAGTAACTGCCATCTTTCTGAATCAAAATATTGGGACGGAAACCGGCGATGGATGATTTTTCCCAATTGCCGCTAACAACTGCACTGGAATCGTCTTCGTTGATAATGAGGGCTTTAGGCCGCCAGATCTGGCCATGTCGATAGGGCACGCGAGCAGGTTGGGAGTAATAGGTTGCCTTCAGCGTGTCGCCCAGGCGATTGTGCTGGAGTCGCAGCCCCTCATAAAAGAAAAATGCCTCTCCCGCCACATTTCGGTCACGATTGGCTTTGATGGAGCGCAACAAGAAATCAGGCGTGATGAGATAATTCTCTCCCCGAAGGTAAATGAGCATACCTGAGAAAAAGACATCGCGACGGTTCGCTGGAATATAACTTAACGCTTTGTCCAGCTCAAATTGATACTCGGCAAAGCTGTAGCGATAAAGCTGGGGGATCAAGTTGTCGATGATATTGCTATCGAACCAGGTTTTAGAATCCTGCAAATATTCTTCATACGACCAGGGATAGACGCTGGGGCTGGAAGACACGATGAGGTGCTCCCCGCGCACTTTGACCGAATCGCGCACCAGTTGATAAAATTGACTGAGCTTATTGGCCCGCCAGCGCATCCAGGCTGCATCGTTGAAATTGGTTGGTGGAGCCGCGCCATTGTGCTCCGCAGCATAAATGGCTTTGGTCGCGTCCTCATAGCCACCTTCTACAGGCATGGCAGGAATCCGATCGGAGAATTCGATGCCGTCGACGTCGTACTTATCCATAATTTCGGTGACCAGCGAAATCATGAACTGCTGCACCTCCGGATGGATGCCAGACATCCAATCGAAACCGTTCTTCACGGCCAACCGCCCCTGATTGTCTTTCAACGCCCAATTGGGGTACTGGCGCAAAATATGTCCGCCGTTTTGCGAGTAGGACGTCGAAAATCCCATCTCGAACCACGGGAGCACTTCCATCCCATTACGATGGGCTTCGATGATCACCCGCTGCAACGGATCCCGGCCAGCAGGAATGACTGGATGCATGGCGCGACCAAAATAGTTTTCCATGACCTCGCTGGGATAGAGCGTATAATCCCCATCGGCAGCATGGCTATTCCAGACCACTGGCAGAATCACATTGATGCCAATGGAGGCAAGATAGTTCATGCCTTCCGCGATTTTCTGATCGTCAAATAAAATATCGCTGTCGACATTGGTAATTTTGACTGCGCGAAATTCGCGGAGGGGTTGAGCGTATGAGACGCTCATCAAAATAAATAGAGCTACCAATACATTCAGACACTGCTTAAATTTAAGCGTCAACTCATTTAATTTCATTTCTTCAAACCTTTCATTCACGTTTTCAAAACCTGAATACAGAAGAGATCATGTTCTCCAGAATATTTTTTTTCTTGTGAAAAAACTAACCACCAGGGCCAATAGAAAAGTATAAATCAAAGCCCTCAAAAATCCCAGCCAGGGCGTTGAAGTCATGGATAAAATCAACTTTTCCAGCCCCGTCAATGCCAGAATCGGCCAGATAAAATTGGCGAATCCAACGTAAGCAATCATCGGATTCTGGCCATTGTCGATTAAAATTTGCAGCCATCGTTTTTTCTTGAAAACATCAATGACGATGGTTAGCGCCATCAGCAAAAATATCGATAAACCGGTGGTGATAAAATAATAACTCAAAGTCGGATGATCTTTCTTGATGCCGCCTTCAAACGCTTCAAAAACCAGTCCCAGAATGAACCAATAGATGCCCCATTTGAAAATTGAATGCAACAAAGATTCTGCATGAGAAGATGGATTGCTCAGCAACCACCAGCCAATACCACCAAATAGAAACCCAGCCAAGGCAGTCTGCCACAACCATCGCGCCTGCAACCCGACAAGACAGATGACAAGAAAACCAATCATGAGAGTGCTAATGCCGATCAAACGATGCGCGCTCCAATTGGCGGTAGCGCCCGATTCGGAATCAGTCTGCTTCATCCATGTTAAGAGGAGATCGCCCACGATTGTCCCGGGGATCACGATGAAAAGATATTGCAAATAATACAATTTGTAAATCCAGGGAGCAGGCGAAAAATTCCATAGCCAATGCACCCAGCCCGGTTCGGGATTGGCCAGCCGAAAACCGAGCAGAAGGCCCAACAATGACAGTCGCATTAGCAGCCGGTTTCGGGTGCAGAGCCAGACGAGTGAGCCAAAGACAGCCATATTTGCCAGCACGACAATGATAATATCACTGCGAGTCAGCGAAAAGGCCTGGTCGTTTGGATATCGTAAGATCGCCAATAGCCCCACGGCTGCCAGCCAGCCAAGCCCGTGGATCGTGAGCCGTTGCCAATTAAGCCAGGTTGCGGGCAATCGTGTGAAGACGGCAAACATCACCAGAAAGCCCACAATTGCGATGACCCATGACCGGACATCGGGATGGGGATTCAACACATGCGGCCGCACATGTCGCAGAAAAATAGCGAAGAAAGCTAACAAAAATCCCCTCTCCAAAATACTGATGATGATCTTTGGTAATGGGGTTCC
>JAPDQM010000178.1:0-5859 GCA_034505795.1 Candidatus Zhuqueibacterota bacterium | reverse complement strand
GGATATGATACCATCTTCACCATCATTTTGCCCAAAAAGCAACAGGAGAAATAACATGAAAACACGAACGCTGTTTGTAGAAGATGAGCGCTGGGGAGTGACTCCCTATTTCAAAGAGTTGGAAAGCCACGATTTTGAATGCACTTTGGCGTTGAACGGGGATGAAGCCATTAAAATGCTTCAAAGTCGGCCCTTCGATCTGGTATCGATGGATGTCATGTTTCCACCCGGGAAATCACTGGGCCGCAATACCACGGCCATCAATGCGGGCATTCGATTGTTGGAATATATTCGCCACGGCAAAATCAAAAATTGTGCCCCGCAGACAAAGGTGGTCATCCTGACAGCCGTCATGAATCGTGAGATCGAAGCAGCCATTAAAAAAATCGGCGTCAGCGCTTATTTGACCAAGCCGATCGAGTTCAACAAAGTCATCGAGACCTTTTGTCAATTGAGAGATGACGCGGACAAGGAGGTGTCATGAAAAAGCCACTCACAACCGACTTAGCCTCGTTGCCGATGGAATTTGTCGAAATTTTGCTGGAAAACAACCGCCGCATGTTTGCCAATCTCAATATCAATGACGTATTTGCCAGCATTTTAAATTCCAATTTCAGCTTGCGACTGCAGCCGAAAATTGGATTGTTATTCATTTATCATATCAATGACAACCAATTACAACTGGAGGCGCAACAAGGCCTCGATGAATCTGAGCGCTTCCCGAACAGATTTCCCATCGATCATAGCCTGCTTGGGAAGACTTTTCAAACCGGAAAGACGATCATCAGCCATGAACCGCAAGAATTTGCCGCTGTTATTCCTACCGATGTTGTCAACCAGCAGCAAATCGGCACCGGCATTTTTCTGCCATTGCGAGTGGCGGGAAAAATACTGGGTGTTTTGAATTTTTATTTAAAAAACATGACGCCGCTATCCAAAACCGAATCCATTATGCTGGAAATTTTGGCCGGGCATGCGGCGGTGGCTATTCAAAATGCTAATCTGTTTAGTCACCTAAAATCGGAGAATACTGATTTAGACTTTATTGTAGAGATTGCCAAAGACATCACGTCCTCATTAGAACTCGACCAGGTGTTAAAGAATATCTTAAAAGCAGCGCAACAAATCGCCGATACCAAGATTGCCTTTTTATGGTACAAAGATTTGATCACCAAAAATTGGTATCGCAAATTTCCGGACAATCTCAAAATGCCAGAACGGCCGCTGCCCAATATTGAATTGGGTGAAGGCATCATCGGCCATGTGCTCAAAACCGGCGAGTCCTATCTTTGCCCCGATGTTACCGAGGATCCCTACTATTTTGCGACCTGGCCGGAAGCCCGATCGGAAATTGCTGCCCCTCTGATCATCGATGGCGATGTGAAGGGCATTCTGGATATCGAGAGCGCCGAGTTCAACGCCTTCACCAAAAGAGACTTAAAAGTGCTGACCATGCTGGCCAGTGAAGCGGCCATTGCGCTCCGCAATGCCCAATTGTTCAAAATTGCGGAAGAAAAAACGGGTGATTTTAATACCCTCAAACAGGTGGGCGAGGCCTTAAGCCAGCGAAAAAGCCTAACCGAAATCCTGACCATGATTGCGCAGCAAAGCTTGCATATTGTGGGACAGGGCAATAAAATTTGTTTTGTAATGATGATCGATCGTGAAAAAAATATGCTGGAAACCAAGGCCATTAGCGGTGATCTTCCAGAGGGACGCAATATCGAATTTGTGGTGGACTTGAATCAAGAGCAAAGCATAGTAGCCTGGGTGGCGAGAAACGGTCGGCCGCATCTGGCGAACGACGTTAAAACCGATCCGCTTTATTTAGAGATTTTTCCAAGTACGCGATCAGAAATCTGTATTCCGCTCCGTTTTCGCAACGAGGTCATTGGCGTGTTAGACATTGAGAGCACCGAGCTCAATGCCTTCAATCAACATGATGCAGAGATTTTGCAGGCACTGGCCGACAATACAGCGATTGCGGCCAAAATTGGCGAATTGTGTGACATTCGATTGCAGCAATTCAAATCACTGTATGAAATCGGCAAGAAAATTACCGCCACGCAGCAACTGGATCGGGTATTTGATCTCTTGGCGAATGAGGCACTCCTGGCTATCGGGCCCAAAAATCGACGGCTTTATGTGCAGCTTATCGACCGGGAACACGAGTTGGTTGAAGCAAAGGCTTTTGCCGGCGAAAAGTCATCAATTAAAAATTATCTTCATGTCAAAAAATCGCTGCATGAGGGCATCACGGGAGTTGTCATTCAAACCAAGCGCTATTATCTTTGTCCGGATGTCAAAAAGAACCCGCACTATGTCGAAATCGATCCCTTGGTCCAATCCGAATTGATTGTTCCCATTCTTTTTAACGACGAGGTAATCGGATTGATCAATGTGGAGAGCACGCGAAAAAATGATTTCGGGCACCACGATGTCGATTTACTGCAGCAGTTGGCCAATCAAGCTGGCGTGGCCATCGACAATGCGCAACTCAATGAGCAGTTGGCGGATACGCAATTTCAATTGACCGAGGTTACCGGTGTGGCCGTGGTCAGCGATGCCCTGGCCGGACTGACGCACGATATTCGCACGGCCTCGGCGCTGATTTCCGGCGACGTCCAATGGATCGAATACCTTTACGAAAACAATCAGCTTACCATGGCCGATGTGATAGACGCCATGAAGAAAATCGAGGCCCAGGTAGAACGGATCGAACAGATGACCGGCGATCTTATGGAACGGTCCCGCACCTTGCCGCCACAATTTGTTTCGGCCAATTTAGCGGAAATGCTGCGTGTCACGCTAAATCTCACCTCTGGCTACTTGCGTCGGGAACGGGTAAACACCAGGATTGATTTTGATTCATTGGATTTTTATGCCGAGGTGGATCCGTTGCGTCTGAAACGCGTGTTTATCAACCTGATTAAAAATGCTGTCGAGGCTATGCCCGGCGGCGGAACCATTATCATCAATGCCAAGTGCCATAGCAACTTTTTCGAAATTTTCTTCACCGATACCGGCGAAGGCATCGAGAAGGAGGTTCAGGACAAAATCTGGAATCCATTTTTTTCATCCAAAAAAGGAGGCTTTGGTTTGGGTCTAACCAATTGCAAGCGAATTGTGGAAACCGACCATAACGGCAAGATCAGCATGCGCAGTGTAAAGGGTAAAGGTACGAAAATTAGAATTCGATTGCCTTATCAACAAGCACATTAATCTGAGGAGCGACTCATGCAACAAGGGCAAAAAAATATTTTGGTGGTGAACGATGAGAAGGACATGTTAGATCAAATCCAGAGATGGTTGGACGTCGCGGGGTATTTGGTCAAATGCACTCCATCGGCTGAGGATGGCGTTAAACTTTTTGGCAAGAATCATTTTGACCTGGTGTTATTGGATTATAACTTAAAAGCCGAAAAGGCCGGCGCCCGAACCGCAAAGACCTATATTCCCATGTTCAAAAAAATCAACCCGGCCATTCCCATTGTGATCGTCTCGGCGACGGAATCCGAATTGGATCAGAAAGAACTGGGCGTGGCCGAAGTCATCATTCTGCATCCGGCGATCTGGAAATCGCTACCCCAGCGCATCCAGGGCATTCTCTCGAAACAGTGACTGAATGTTGTCTGGCGGAGCCAGCGATTTTACAAAACACCGGCTCGTTAAACTGCCTTGGATTGACATAAGCACCCAGCTAAACGATCATTGCAATTGATCAGGGGGAGCAATACATCCAAACCAAAATCGTGGCAAAAATTATGATAGCATAACTATCACCATGAGGGACTACAAATTATGCGGACACTTTACTTTCTTTGAATGCAACAAACACATCTAGGCTCAAAATTGCCAGCTTTGCCATTCGTCCCTGATTGTCAGGCGGATTCGATTACGATCATTTCCAAAAATTCTAATAATCCTACCTGCGCTTTATGCATTAAACCATTGAGTGTCGTCTTTTGTATCGCTCAGCAGACACGTAACTGACAGGATGGGATGGTTTAGTTCCATTCATCGGGTTGATCCACATTTTATAACCAAACAGAGGAGTATAGATGACCGGGGCCAAGATTTTAATTGTCGAAGACGAAGCCCAAGTTAGGGAACAAATTGCTCGCTACCTTAGCCAGGAAGGCTTTATTCTAGAACAAGCGCCCAGCGGCGAAATCGCGCTGGAAAAGGCCAGCCGCACTACATTCAGCGTTGTGTTACTCGATCTGAAATTGCCCAAAATGGACGGCTTCAGCGTGTTGCAGCAATTTCGCAAAGAGTATCCCGATACCTGCGTAATCATCCTCACGGCTTATGGCGATACCGAAACCATCAAAAAAGCCCGTCAAGCAGGAGCATTTGACTTTTTTGATAAGCCAATCAAATATCGATTGCTGGTGCCCAGCATCCAGCGGGCGGTAGAGCAATTCAATCTATCCCGCGAAAAGGATTACCAGGCACAAGAAGCGCAACAAAAATTTACCTTGAATACGCTCATCGGTAACAGTCCCAAAATGCTGGCCATGCTCGAACGCATCCAAAAGGTGGCATCGAGCGATGCGCCGGTGTTGATTCTGGGAGAAAGCGGCACCGGCAAAGAGCATGTGGCCAAGGTGATTCATTATAACAGCCCGCGGAAAGATCGGGATTTGATGATTGCGGATTGTTCGACCATTGCGCCGACGCTGATCGAGAGCGAACTATTCGGCCATGAGAAAGGCGCCTTTACCAGTGCACATAAACGAAAAATGGGGAAACTCGAGCGCGCTAACGGAGGCACTTTGTTCATCGATGAAATCGGCGAACTGGAACCACCGCAACAAATGAAGCTGCTGCGATTTCTGCAAGAAGGCACCATTGAACGTGTAGGAGGCGAAGAGGTGATCAACGTGGATGCCAGAGTGATTGCTGCCACAGCAGTCAATCTAAAAAGCGCCATCGAGCAGGGCAAATTCCGATCCGATCTTTATTTCCGTCTCAATGTGGTTACCATTGAGATTCCTCCGCTGCGGGAACGTCGAGAGGACATTCCCTTGCTGGTGGATCATTTTATCAAAATTTATAGCCGCAAAAATAGAAAGCCCAACATGACAATCTCGCCCGAGGCCATGCGCGCGCTGTTGCATTATGATTTTCACGGCAATGTCCGGGAACTGGAAAACATCATTTACCGGGCGATTGTGCTCACTGATGGCGATACCATCCAGCCCGCCGCCGTCGCGTTCGATCCCATTGCTTCACCCCAAGCAGCCATCTCCAAGTACTTTGATCTGCCGATTCGAGAATTCAATGATGCCTGTGAGCGAGATTATCTCGTTCATCAATTGACCAAGCACAATTGGCACATTAGCAATACAGCCAAAGCCATCGGTCTCGATCGCTCTAATTTGACCTTGAAAATGAAAAAACACGGTCTCAATAATCACAGTTGAGAAGCTGCTCCAGTATCGCCCGGCAGTTTTCAAAATAAGCCGGGCGCAGTGCTTCGCCCAAGCGATGACGCTGGTAAATGCTCCGGCTCTTGTGGATGTAATTCATGGGATCTATGTAGTGGTAATGAATGCAATCTTTCACCAGGTTGCCTAAGTGGACTGGATCCATAGGCAACACGGGTCCAATAAATACCCAGGTGCGAATGCCCTGTTCGTGCAATTGCCGTAGCGCCGCAATGCGCGCCGGTATCGGTGGTGCTGCCGGCTCGAAAATCTGGCGGATCTCATCCCGATCTGTGGTAATGGTAAGTCCCACATCAATATTCTTAAATTTCTTGAGTAAATCGATGTCCCGCAATACCAGGGGTGACTTGGTGAGAATCGAGACCGAAATCGGATAGCGCAACAGGACTTCCAGACAGCGTCGGGT
>JAPDQM010000177.1:0-5880 GCA_034505795.1 Candidatus Zhuqueibacterota bacterium | reverse complement strand
CGCTGTTGGGATCGATCATGCTGGTGGGAATTGTGGTGAACAACGGTATTTTGCTGATCGATTTTATTCTGCAATTGCGAGCCAAAGGCATGAGCAAAGACGAGGCGATCATCGAGGCGGGAACGCTCCGCTTGCGGCCGATCCTGATCACCTCGCTGACGACCATTTTTGGCATGATCCCTATCGCATTGGGTCTGGGCGAAGGCGGCGAAGCATTGCAGCCGTTGGGCGCCGTAGTGGTCGGTGGTCTGACGACGTCGACATTTTTGACGTTGATCGTGATTCCGTGTGTTTATTCATTGCTGGATCGGTTGAGCAGGCAAAGCTGATCAGCAAAAGCGGCAGCTTATTGACCATCCAGATTGGAGCGGTTCAGGCTTGATGTTCAGTATAAAGCCAACCAGTCTCGGAGTGAGCTTTCAAGTTTTTGGGAATCGGGACTGTCCAACTTGCCGATGAGTTTGATCACCAATTTTTCATCAATGGTGTATATCCCTCGCTTGATAGCGGTGATTACGTTTAGTCCAGCTTCCTGCCAGCTGGATAATATGAATTCACCTTCGAGGAGCGGAGTGATCTTGCTGGTTAACGGGACAATCATGATATCGGTGGAACTATGAGGAGCGCTGATGACTACGGCAGGCCTTACTTTCGATCCAGAAAAATCTGAGAAGGGATAGCGAACCAGGATGACTTCATTTTTCGAGTAACTGCTCATAGATATCATCCTCGGCATTATTCCAAATTTTATCGAGAGATGTTTCACTGGCATTTAGCCAGAACTGTTGCTCATCATCTGGAATTATTGTCACTAAAACTTTGGTCCCTTCGGGAAAATTGATTTTCTCGAATAGTTGAATTTTCCCATGCTGTATAATGCCCCAATGCGTACTTGGCATTCTATTTTCCTTATTAATGAACAATTATCATTGAAAAACAACTTTAGTTTTAAACCAAGTTATTGAGTCGATCAAATATATAATTTTCCATTGTCATTGTCAAGCGAAAATTGTCAGGTTTCACAGGAACGGTACTTTGCAGATTCGTGATTGTCATTTCTGGAGTTTTCAAAATCGTTATGGTGGGCGAAGGCGGCGAGGCATTGCAGCCATTAGGCGCTGTGGTGGTCGGCGGTCTGACGACCTCGACATTTTTGACGTTGATGGTGATTCCGTGTGTCTATTCATTGCTGGATCGGTTGAGCAGGCAAAGAGATTAATAGGCTGTCGGGAAATTGGCACTGACCGGTCGCTTGCTCATTTAGTATCGATTAAATTTCAACGAATTGGACGACGTTAGCAGGTAAGCGACCGGTCAGTTTTTCGCTTTTCGGATAGTCTGTTAAAAATGGTGGAGCATAAAAGTGCAGGCTTAAAAAAAAATTCCCAATGGATGATAGGACACCAATGGCTGAGCAATTGAGGCCATCCTTTGGGCTGTCTGCATCAGTTGGAAAGAATTATGATCGCTTTTGGCTCTCATGTATCAGCGGTTACTTTTCGAAATTCGCCACCTACTTAATCCACAACAGATCAATGGCCAATGTTGAGGTTTCCCTTTCGGTCAATTGAACGCTTCTGTTCTTACAGCCTGAAACGAATTTTCATAGAATATACCGCAGTTCCTGCCGATCAGGAGGCAGCTTGAATTCCAGGCGCAATATGACCAATCCATATTCACCTTTGATTAGAAATGCGTTAGCGGATTGTTGTTCCAGGATCTGTCGTTGCATCCTTGACGGCTTGGCGGCTGATAATGTTCCTGTCACTGAATCCGACCTTGGCCAGTTATCAGCCGATTGCATCAATAATATTTTTTGCTTGAAAGTTAGCACAATTAAGATTAAATTACCTACCGAGATTCTGCGAGTTGGCTATCAGTCAAATTCAGTTGCCTTTCGATAAACAATAGCACAAGCTGGTAGCAAAATTAAGGTCAAAGCGCACATCCATGAACACCCCCCTGACATCAATTCACCCATCATCATCACCTAAATTGAGGAGGAAGGAGAATGAAGAAACAAAGTGTTGCCGCTCTTCTTGTCGTGCTTTTTGTGACCTCAGCAATTGCCCAGAACGCCCCATTCACTGGACTTGATTTGAATATGGGCAATCTTCATCGATTATCCCATGCCCGCACGCGTTCCATCAGTCCGGAAAATTTCACTGGAGAGAAAGGCAAGGCTGGTATGTCCACGGATGGGCTGGCGAAGCAAGCCGCTCGCGACCTGGGTCAAGGTTGGAAAGTCTCGCCGTATATCCATATCGAACCAAAACAAACCTATGTCTTGGCTGAAATTCTAGGCCCAGGTGCGATCCAGCAGATCTGGATGACGCCAACGGGCAATTGGCGTTTTTCAATTCTGCGATTTTATTGGGATGGCGAAAAAGAACCCTCGGTCGAAGTACCGGTGGGTGATTTTTTTGCCTGTGGCTGGGGCAAGTTCGCCCAGGTGAGTTCATTGCCAATTTGCGTCAATCCTGGCAGTGCCTTTAATTGCTACTGGGTGATGCCGTTTAAAAAGTCCTGCAAAATCACCATGGAAAATCTGGACGACGCCAGAATGACGCTTTACTATCAGGTTAATTATACTCTCACTGACGTGCCAGAGGATGCCGCCTATTTTCATGCTCAATTCCGTCGCGTCAATCCGCTCAAATATAAGGAAGTGTACACGATTCTGGATGGCGTAAAAGGCTGGGGGCACTACGTTGGTACTTACATGTGCTGGGGTTCCAATAGCAGCGGCTGGTGGGGCGAAGGCGAGATCAAGTTCTACATCGATGGGGATAAAGAATTCCCGACCATCTGTGGCACGGGCACGGAAGATTATTTCTGTGGCTCGTATGGTTTTGTGGTGGACGACAAATACCGTGAATTCTCTACTCCCTATTCAGGCATGCCTCAGGTGCTCCCGCCGGATGGACTCTGGAATTCTCAGCAACGCTTTGGGCTCTATCGCTGGCATATCATGGACCCGATTCGATTTGAAAAAGATCTCAAAGTGACCATTCAAGCGCTGGGTTGGATGTCTGGTGGCAGATATTTGCCGCTGCAGGATGATATTTCATCGGTAGCGTTTTGGTACCAGAAGGAACCCCATGCCTCTTTTCCCCGCTTGCCCGACCGGGATTACCTGGAAATTAAATAAGCAATTCAAAAGATCATTGTTTAGCTAAAGCATATCCCTTCCGAAGGCGCGTCGCTTTCGGAAGGGATCAATTGTCGAGGCTGATCTTTTATCCATTGCGTGATAGCCAATAACCCGCTGCTGAACACTCCCACTCACGCCAATTATCAAATCAGCGATTTTTAAAATATCTTTTCTGTAATCCTTTGCCATTGTCAGTATTTAGTTATAGCACATCCTCTGGGGAGAGAGTGGCAGGCAAGGTCATATAAATCCTTACATTGTTCAACAAATTGGTGTTTCATTTAAAATGGAGGTTTTATATGCCACACCAAAAAATTTTTCGCAGGCAAGGGGGAAGCCAATTTGCTTATGCGGCATTGGTGGGATTGTTGTTGCTGGGCCAGGTTCTTTCAGTAACAGCGCAATCTCAAACTGGCGCATTGCAATTTGCCTGTGCGTCTTCATTTATCGGAATTGCGACCAATGAATTGGCGGGATGGGATGTGACGTTTGTGGGAGATGTGAACCAGGATGGATTTGATGATTTATTGGTTGCTGCACCGGGCAATAGTCAGAGCGGCACGCGGGCGGGTGCTGTCTACCTGATTCTGGGCAAGCAAAACCTGCCAGCGCTGATGACATCCCTTGCTAATGCCGATGTTGTTTTTCAGGGCGTCAAATCCAATCTGGATGCGGTGAAAAAAGTCGCGGGTCTCGGCGATGTGAATGGTGATGGCCTGGCGGATTTTATGATTGCGGCTCCGTCGGCCAATAATAATATGGGCGAGATTTATCTGTTTTGGGGACGGAAGACGGCTTGGCCCGGGCAACTCAGATTCGACCAGGCGGATGTCATTCTGGTCGGCGAGCAGGCTGGAGATTATGCGGGAATGGCCATTGCTGCTGCGGGTGATGTCAATAAGGACGGACTGAATGATTTTATGATTGCCGCGCCGAGAAATGACAGCGGTGGCAAAGATGCCGGCAAAGTCTATCTCTTTTTTGGCAAGCAAGCTAGCTGGCCCAAAAATATCCTGCTGTCCAATGCGGATGTCACTGTGGTTGGCGAGGCGGCAGGAGACCTTTTTGGTCTCGCATTTGCTGGAGTGGGCGATGTCAATCAGGATGGCATTGATGATATTGCCATTGGCGCGCCCTATCATGATCCGGTTGCGAAAAAGGATGCCGGCAAATTATATTTATTCTCTGGAGACAAGCTCACCCCGGGTGCCAAAATCGCTGCAGCTACGGCCAAGGCCACCTGGATCGGTCGTAACGCCGGTGATTTATTGGGTCAGCACATTTCGAATGCCGGGGATATCAACGGCGATGGCGCTGGAGATTTTGCCGCAACGGCCTTGTTGGGAAATGCGGCTGGCAAGGTCTATTTGGTGTTCGGGACGGCAACAGGCTGGGGTCAGCAAATTGTGCTGGACGATGTTGCTCCATCGCTCTGTGGCGAGCAGGCCGGGGATGGTGCTGGCTTGCCGGTTGCCCTGTTGGATTGGAATAAAGATGGCGTTGCTGACCTGCTAATTGGCGCCGCCAAAAACGGTCAGTTAACCAATCAGGCTGGCAAGGTCTATTTTGTGGAAGGGAAGTCAACCGGTTGGGCGCAGAATGTTTCCTTAGCGACCGCGGCCGTGGTAATGCAAGGACAGCAGCCACAAGATAATGCGGGCCAAGCATTGGGCAGCGGCGATTTTGACGGGGATGGCTTTCTGGAAGTGGCGATCGGTGTTCCCGGCAGCGATGCCACGGCGCTGAATGCAGGGATGGCAAACCTCATTCTCTGTCCTTTCAAACCAAAAATTGCCAAAATTATCCTCCTTTCTCCCAATGGCGGCGAAAAGTGGCAGGTGGGCAGTGAGCATGCAATCACCTGGATTTCCACTGGTAGGATCGAACATGTGCGGTTGAGATATTCCACCGATAGCGGCGGTACCTGGAAGGAGATCACTAATAGCACGCCAAATGATGGAAGCTACAATTGGACGATTCCTGATGATCCGTCAGTCACCTGTCTGGTGAAGGTTGAAGATGCCGCAGATGGTGAACCCTGCGATCAGAGCGATCAACTGTTTGCTATTTGTCCGCGGCCAGTCATCGAGACGGTGATCGTAACCTCTCCGAACGGCGGGGAAAAATGGCTGGTGGGATCGACACAGGCTATCACCTGGAACCATACTGGCACTTTTTCTGAAGTCAAAATTGAATATTCCTGCGATAACGGCGCTACCTGGCAGGTCATTGAGGCCAGTACTGCCAATGATGGGAGCTACGATTGGACGATCCCCAATACGCCGTCCAATCTGTGCCTGGTACGGATCTCTGACAAAACGGATGGGATGCCGGTGGATATCAGCGATGCTGTGTTTTCGATTATGCTTCCAGCGGAGACAATTACCGTTATCTCCCCCAATGGCGGCGAATGCTGGCATAGCGGCTCCTCCCAGCCCATCAAATGGAGTTCCAGCGGGCTCATTAGTAATGTGAAAATTCAATACTCCCTTGACGGTGGCAAAAATTGGATCACGATCATTAACTCTACGCCCAACGATGGCCACCATCTATGGCAGGTGCCGGATGTGCATTCACGCAACTGCCTTATCAAAGTGGCAGATATCGACTGCCAGCCGGAAGATGTTAGCGATGCACCGTTCACCATCTGGAATAAAGCGCCCATTACGGTCCTCTCGCCGAACGGCGGTGAATGTCTCAAAGCCGGCCACAAGTGGGAAATCAAA
>JAPDQM010000176.1:0-5994 GCA_034505795.1 Candidatus Zhuqueibacterota bacterium | reverse complement strand
TGGCGGCAATCTGAACCAGCACACCAGCAAAACTCACTGCTTTTGGTGATCTGGATGTTTGCTTGGCAGGTCCTTCGAGACTTACGTGAATCTCATGGGTGCTTTTGGCTAGCAAGAACAATCCTCCAGCCATCAGAATTATATCTCTGCCAGAAAATTCCGCGCCAAAAATTGAGAATAGTGGGTGTTGTAGCCGCATTACCAGCGTTATAGAGAAAAGTAGCGCAATACGGGTAAGCATGGCCAGGGCCAATCCCAGCGTGCGCCCACGATTTCGCTGGTGGCGAGGCAATCTGCCTGCCAGCACAGAAATAAAAATGATATTGTCAATGCCCAGCACAATTTCCAGCGCGGTTAAAGTTGCCAGCGCAATCCACGCCTGTGTCTCGAATATCCAGTCCATAGTCATTTCCGAAAATGAAATCTCCCGAATCCAGAGCCGATCGGCTCCCGATTGATGATACTATTCGATAAATTTGATTAAGATCCGGTGTCTGCGTTTACGACAAAGGTTGGGAATTTGAAGCGGCGCAATTAGACAATAAGTTTATTTTAATTGGTCACGCCTCGAAGTAGATTGATCAATAAGGATGAAAAGGAATGGCGAGATATATGGCAGGGAATATCTCGCCATATTTGTTCGAACTGTACCGGTCCCTGTTGCAATCAGCAAGCCGATCATCAATTATGCTGAGGCTGCTGAATTCCTTTTCCCAACCTACAAGATAACCAAAAGATAAATAGCCTTGACCACAAAATTGGAACAACCACAGAATTTTGACATGAAAACAGTTTCTGCGGCCGTTCCAATTTGACGACTCGAAAAGTTATGGCTCTTCATGCCAGAAGGTCATTTGTAAAAACTAATGAATCCCTTCTAACAAGGCAGGATTTCTCAGAATTTTACAATAGCCAGTCATTGCGATCCGCCAACTGGTAGAGATGCAATCTCAACTCGCAGAACGGATCGCATCGCCACTTCGACAGTTGGCGGATTTGTCCACAATGATGGTTTCTTAAAATAGGTCTTCAGAGTATACTCACTAATGAATTCCCAACTGCGCCAAAATATCCTGCGGAACTGGTTTGTAATTTCGGTTGCCGGCTTGCATCTGGAACGCGGCATTGAAGGTGATGGCATAATCCGGCGCACCACCGACATTGGTGATGAGGATCTTGGCATAATGATTGTCGCCCGTTTTCACCGCATATACATGTCCCAGCAGCACCGCAATAGATTTGCCTTCTTCCGAATAACCACCAGCCGGTGCCATATCGGCCTCATTGAGATCGTCCATATATCCCAGGTCTTGCAAGCCACCGCCGTTCATGCCGGCGAGCCAGCAACGGATATTGCCCGCTGAGCTGGGATCGAACGCCTCGTTGATGATATCCGCACCATTATCGTTGGTATAGCCCACTGCTGGTACCGATACGACCTTGAAGGTATTGAAATCGAAGCCAGCCTGAGCATCATTGCCAGCTACCTGCATGGTCGAAGCCGATTTGAGCACCACGGAATTGATCTCAGGCCGCGGCGTATCTTTGATTACGTTGCTCGGGAAGCTGACCTGCTCGCCAAAATATGCATAAGCAGCCACAGCAAAACTATATGTCTGACCATTGCTAAGGCCGGTGATGACCTTGCTAACCAGGCCATCGGAATAACCATAAACTTGCAGCGAATCCACGATCTTAAAATTTGAGCTGAGCGCGGAATCGCCAGTTTCACTGGTCAAATCACCAGTGGCTTGAAAAATGTAATAGCCTTGAAACGCTGGTTCATAGTTGGAAGTGTAGAAAAAGAGTGAAACCTGGCCATTGCCAGTGACACTGCGCAGACCCAGCGGCGGCGAAAGTTTTTCTTTAGATGTGATTACTTTTTCCTGTGGTGTAGCTGCTACGATATTAGAAGGATAGCTGATATTTTTACCCCCTTTTTCAAACGCAACTACAGCAAAGCTATAAGTTGTGCCATTGGTCAAGCCGGCAATCGTCCGGCTCACCTCTCGATCCACCGGCGGAAAAAGCGGGATCGAATCTACTTTGGTAAATACGGCGCTCAAGGCGCTGTCGCTCGTCTGGCGGGTATAGTCGCCGATGGCTCTGAAAATATAATAGCCACCAAAGTCTTCCTCATAATTTGAAGTGTACCAGAAAAGAGTTACTTTGCCATTCTGGGGTTCCGCGCGCAAACCCAAAGGGGGCGCCAATTTCGACTTTTCAATGGTGTTAAAAATCTTGTCCACGTTGCTGCAAGCAATGAGCAGGCCGACAACCACGATAATTGATGACAACAGATGAGTTATTTTCATAATAGCATCCTCCTTACAACAGCAAAATTTAAATGGTAAATAAAATGCCACAGAGGCCAGCGATGGAACATCATGCCAAATCGTCCTATGGTTGCCTATTTCTCCGTGGCAAGAATTAAAATGAACACGTAGCAATTCTCTCAGATCAGCTTGAAAATCGCCACACCGTCCGTGAATCGACACTTCGTATCTATATGAATATTGTCATAGAACCCGTACCGTGCAATAGTTCCATCAATGCGCATAACAGCTTTCATGCTGCGACTGACCATTATCTCGCTCGACTATGCCAGCGCTCATCGCTCGCCATGAGGTCATCGACTTGGTTCAACCCCGCCAGCGGCCATGATTTGCAATCGCCGGATACGTTCCTCGATGGGCGGATGCGTTGCAAACAGTCGCTGCAAGCCACCCATAAAGGGATTGACAGTGAACATGTGCGCATGGGCCGGATTGCCGTGTGCCAAGGTGAAGCGTTGCGCACCTTGCTGGAGCTTATTCAGCGCGCTGGCTAGACCCAGCGGCTTACCCGATATCTCAGCACCACCGGCATCGGCAGCATATTCCCGCGTTCGAGAGATCATGGAACGAATGATCATGCCAGCTAATGGCGCGGCAATCATCAACAGCACCATGGCTAGCGGATTGCTTCGACTACGGGAGTCTCTCGAAGCCATGCCGAAACGGGCGAATTGAGCCATCATGGCCAGCGCACCCGCAAAAGTCGCTGCGATGGTGCCGGTGAGCATATCCCGATGGCGCACATGCGCCAACTCATGCGCCATGACGCCCGAAAGCTCATCTTCATTCAGCAGATTGAGAATTCCTTCCGTTGCAGCTACAGCCGCGTGCTGTGGATTGCGGCCGGTGGCGAACGCGTTGGGAGCCTGTTCTGGAATGACATAAACTTTAGGCATCGGCAGCTTAGCCTTTTGAGCCAGATTGGAGACAATGCGATATAATGGAGAATTGTCATCCGGGCCGACTTCTCGAGCTCGATATTGCCTCAACACCATTTTGTCGCTGAACCAATAGGCGAAAAAGTTCATCCCTGCAGCTACGAGAAAGGCCAGGAACGCGCCGCGTCCACCGCCCAGTTCGCCGCCAAACCAAACGAACAACAGTGTTAGCACCAGCATCAGCATAAACGTACGAATATTATTGCTCATGTCAGCTTACCTCCAAAGGACAGGCCGAAATCGCGGTTAGCCACGCTTTCCGCCAAATAAGCCGCCAAGCAAGCTGCCAAGGACATTGCCGCCCTTTTGGGAGCCAGAACCCAGCAGTCCTTGCATCAGGAAACCGGCTACATCGTCGAGAATGCTGCCGTCGCCATCCTGATCCAGCAATGCGGCAATTCCGCTTGAGCCGACGCCCTGAGCATCGCGTTTTTGGGTCAGCGCACCCAAAACCACCGGTGCCAGCATGGGAATGAGCTTCATCGCCGTGTCAGCGTTTAAACCGAATTTTTCGGCAATCATATTCGTTGCCTGACGCCCGGATTCTCCAAGCAAACCACCCAGCGCCGGGTCGGCGTTTTCATCGTGAGCCTTCTGCGCAAACAGGCCGCCGATGTCAGCTAAAACATCGGCTTTGCCATATTTATTCAAGATATGATCCACGCGCGCTTCACCGCCGTACTCATCTTTCTGCTTGCGCAGCCCGCCCAAAATCATGGGAATAAGATGAGGGATGATCTGCGTCGCAACGTTCTGTTTGATCCCTAAATTCGCCGCCATTTGCTTGGCCACCGTGGGACCAAGGGTTTGCATGAATTCATCAACAAAACCAGCCATGGTGCAATCTCCTTAAAATTATTGTTCAAACGTAGAAAGAGCAGAGATTGGATGTCTCTGCTCTATGAACTGATAAAAGCAATCCGATAAATCCCGTAATGATTACTTGGTGATTTTCGGGATACGAATAACTTGATTGGGATAGATTTTATCCGGATCTTTGATGACTTCCCGATTGGCTTCAAAAATCACCGGATATTTCATGGCATCACCATAATATCTTTTGGCGATCTTGGACAGGGAATCACCAGGCTTGATGGTGTAAAATTCGGTTTCCTCCTCCGGTTTTGGCGCAGTAAAATAGTCGTCATTCACCTGCGACACTCCTTTGACATTGCCGGCTAAAAGAATGGCTTTTTCTTTGGTGGCATGCGTGTCGCATTGACCATACAGCTTCACTACACCATCCTTGAACTCCACTTTTAGATTTTTTATGCGGTCACCAAGTTCGGCTTTCAGCATGTTTTCCAGCTCTTGAGCTTCGTTTTTGCCGCCACCAAAAATACTGGCGCCAACGCCTTTTAAAAAATCGAACATTCCCATTTTGGTTCTCCCTTCGTTGGTTGAATTATGTTAGCGATAATGGGTGTCCTGAACAAAAGGTTTGTTTCAGGATCAGGTGGTTAATAGGTGATCATTGGCTCTAAGTTTTTCGCCTGTTCCACCCAGGACTCCACTAATCCCAGGCTGGGCAGTTGGCGAACCAAGTTAAAATTTGAATTGGTTTCGATCAGTTTGGCGTGTAGGTTTTCTGGCTTTCGATTGCGCAATTCCTTTACCGAGTCCACACCTGCCTTCTCCAGCAGTTCAGAATATTCACTGCCGATGCCAGTGATCCGAAACAGATCGGCGATGTTGGTCCATTTCAATAGCGTTGATTCATCGATGCCAGTAGTGGCAGCCACTTCTTTGCGCCCTTGACGAGTGCAGCATCGTTGCAGTAGCGCATCCACGCTGCGAATATTAGCGTTCTGAAGCTTTTGAGCATAGACCGGGCCGATGCCCTCGATGTCAGAAATTTTGTAACTGGCCATTTCTAAGTCTCCTTAATTCGGTTTGGTTTGCTTGTTAAATATTATAGCTTTTAAGATGCAGATGAATAGGTTAGAATTCTCCTTCTTTTGATGAGAGGTTGATTTTTTTTGCTATTTTGAGGCAGCTAAAGATAATGATATTGTAACAAAAAGTCAAGAAAAAAAATGGGAGTGATTTATATGCCAATAAAATTCGATCACTAAAAAATCAATTTGCTAAATCAGCGTAAATTTACACTTGCTTCATCAGCGATTGCGGGATGACTGCTGGTTTGGTCTGAATGAATGCAATCTTACAAAATCCCTTAACAAATCAGGACCGCCAGAGATATTTTTGAATTAGAAATTCGTTGCTAATGAAAAAAGCTTTTTGTATATTCACCAAAACGATTTAGTTAAGCCGAAGATCGATTGGCACAGACCTTGGCCACTCAAATGAACTGATGTTCTCGATAGCAAAAGAATATTCCAATTTCATGTCTAAGTTTCGAATCCACTTTTACATTGACGCTAACATTGCGGCTGTGTGGGAAGCTCTATTTTGGAGGCGAATTTTATGAATCAGCCATTAGTCGGCGACGTTGTGCCCATGCGAACTCGGCTAACCATCACTTCCCGTCGCCCAATCAAGCTGCACCTCCACCTCGCCGGCAGCGAGCGCATCCCAAATCCAGTAGCCGATCTTTTGGCATCTGGCTTTGCTAAGTCATCCGTATGTCAGGAAAGTTGGTTAAGGAAAATGAATTTCAATCGCACTAAAATAATCGAGGTCCAAGCATCCATCGCATACCGGATTAGGGGAATTTCCAACGGCACTCATTAACACTTATTAATTGATCAGGAGAGTGA
>JAPDQM010000175.1:0-6031 GCA_034505795.1 Candidatus Zhuqueibacterota bacterium | reverse complement strand
CGACGGTAATGAAAAATCCCAGCAGAAATAACGGCAGCCGATGGATGACAGCAAAATGTTGGAGCATGCCGATGGGGCAGCTAAACACGGCGAATGGGCAGGCGTGGCAATTGAGAAACGGCACGCACACCCCTTTGAGCGGCCCGTCATAAGGCATTTTGGTGGCGATCACCTGAACGTAGCTATTGGTCAGCATCAATCCGACTACCGTTTGCGAGAGCCGACGCCAGGCTTTCAGTGTTACGTTTGGAAGTATCATGCGATCATCCGATCCCTATGCAAGCCAGTCAAAGCTCGGATCCTTCCAATCGAATCTGGGCGATGTCATCGACGTTGAATATGCCTGCCAGCAGCAGTAGCAAGCCGATAATCATGCCCACCAGAAATACAACCAGTTTCCAGGTTCTTGGCAGATTCATTCGTGCTTAATTCCTGTTATTTTTTCCGGTACAATCGTTAATGAGGCAAGTTTTCTGAACTGGCTATGTCCGCCTGCTATTGGCGATAGCACGAAAATCCAGCTTACTGGATAATTCAATAACTATTTTTTGGGTGCTGCTAAAATTTCATCCAGTATTGTTTTGATTTCCTCTGTTTTGAGAAAGCGCTCGCTGGCGCGAATCACTCCCTGCTGATCCAGAATGAACAGATGCGGCAATTTTTTTATTTTATACAGTGAAGCTAGCTCCGATCCTCGGCCAAGCAACACCGTGAAGTCCATGTTGTATTTCTTGACCTCGGCTTCGGTCTGACCTTTTTGATTGATCACATTGATGGAAAGCACCACAACCTTTTCAGAAGCATAGGCCTTTTTGATATTCAACAGGTGCGGAATCTCCGCACGGCACTGGTTTCACTGGCATTTCCATAGATGAATTACGACGATCTGGCCTCGAAATTCCTCAAGCGCGATCAGTTTGTCATTCAAATCAGGTAGCTTGAATGATGGCAATATGTTTCCCGGCTCCAGACCGATTTGGGGGTCGTCTTTGGCAAAAAGTGTCAGGCTGAAAATTAAATAGTAAAATAGTAGCAAAAGCGATTTCGGTTGATGATGATGCATAGATCGAATGTTCCTCCTGTCCGGCGCCGGAGATAAATCGATGCTCGGTTCAAAAGCCATGCCCTAGCGCGATCTGAAATGCCTCTGCGGCCCAATTAGGAATCGATTATCGAAACGATGGTCTCTAACAGTTCAATTTAAATTAGACATAAATTTTGAAAATTGCAAGCAGATTTTTTGATGAATTGGGAATCCATTATGACTGATAACAGCTACGTCGGCAAAAAGTCAAGTCTCATGCACCTGCAACCAGCATCGTGAATAATGTTCTTTGGTTACTGCGAAAAGCTCTGGTTCCGATTGCTGACAGATGGGCATGACGTAACGACAGCGATTCGAAAACTTGCAGCCGGCTGGTAGATCACACAAATTGGGAACCACCCCTGGAATGGTCGATAGCGGCTGTTTGTGGTGACCGCTGATTTGGGGCAAGGAAGCCAACAAACCCCGGGTGTAGGGATGCTGTGGTTGCTCAAAGATTTCTGTTACCGATGCCTGCTCCATCACTTTGCCGGCGTACATGACAATCACCTGCTGGGCCATCTCGGCGATCACGCCGAGGTCATGGGTAATCAGAATAATGGCCGCTCCGAGCTCGGTTTTTAGTCGCAACATGAGATCAAGAATTTGAGCTTGAATGGTGACGTCCAGCGCGGTGGTTGGTTCGTCGGCAATCAGCACCTGGGGATTGCACGACAATGCCATGGCGATCATGGCGCGCTGCTTCATGCCGCCGCTCAGTTCATGGGGATATTCTTTGATTCGTTTTTCAGGCGAAGGGATGCCAACCAATTGCAGCATGGCAATCCCTTTTTGTAACGCGTCTTTTTTGGAGAGTTGTTGATGCAACTCAATCACTTCGGCAATCTGATCGCCAATGGTAAATACCGGATTCAATGATGTCATCGGTTCTTGAAAAATCATGGAGATTTCATTGCCACGAATTTTGCGCATCTCGGTTGATGGCAGCGACAGTAAATTTTGACCCTTGAACCAGATTTCTCCACCGATGATTTTTCCAGGTGGCGAGGGAATCAGGCGCATGATTGAGAGCGCCATGACACTTTTGCCACAGCCGGATTCCCCGACCACTCCAATCACTTCGCCTTTTCCGGTGCTCCAACTTACATCGTCAACGGCTTTTGCGACACCTTCCGCAGTGAAAAAATGAGTTTTTAGATGTCTAATTTGTAGTAACTCAGAATCGCTCATGATGCTCGTATACTAAATTTATGATTTGACTACCAGACCTGTGAAATTGGCAAATTTCCGACCAGAATAGCAGCTACTCGTAAATGCGGGCTTCAACCCAACCATCACTTCTGGGGTATGAAATTTTAGCAGAGCTGTCCGATGATTCCAGAATCCCCGACGAAGATCGAAAGCCTGCCGCTGTTTTTTCATCAACCCGTTGGATAGTTACCTGCAACCGATGCTCACGAAGCGGCAGCTCCATATCAATATGATCGATGCCTGGCAACAATTTCGGGCGCAAGAAAAGATGATCCAGCTCCGGCTGGAAGCCTGCGCAATGATGCAGCAGCAACAGCAACAACTCTGCCCATGTCCACGGTGGAATGCCGACCTGTGGGAATGGCGGCGCCAGCCGTTCCCCATAAAATTCAAACCAGGCGCCCGACTGGCCACCGGGTATTGCCTGCAGCCAATTCAGAATGCGCCAAACTTTGTCATATTCGCCCATCTCGAGATAGGCCCGAGCCAGAAATAGCGAGGCAAAAGGCCAGGGGCCAGGCGAGTCTGGCTCTGAGGTGACATGATAGCGACCGTAGCCCCCGCTATCCCAGGTTTGATTCCAGAGTTGCTCCAGGCTGTTCATGGTCGCAAAGGCAACTGCTGATTTTGGTTCGATGAAACCAAACGCAATGGGCAATGCCGCACTGGTATCCGGATTGAGAAAATGTTCGCAATTGCTGCTCAATGGCACTCCTTTGGGCAGCATGGCCGCAGCCTGTGCGGTCATGGTTTCCTGAACCGAGCCGTCCATTCGCTTTCGCTTGATGAAGCCCCGTTCATCCAGCAGCCGATATTTCGGATCATGCAGCATCTGATATTTAATGCGTTTGGCCTCATTGTACCAGAGATCGCTCTGCTCCTGGCGGCCAATGGATTTGGCCAACGCAGCCGCAGCCGCTAAACCCTGCGAAACCCAAAACTGGTAAGCTAACTCCATCCCCGGTTCAATGCCATGGATGCCATGCCGCTCCCAATATTCCCGTTGATTACACAACAAGCCGCAGTGAGGATGTCGGAAAACCTCCTGCAACGGGAATTGTGCGGTCAGCTCAATTTTGGGCCACTCTTCATGTACCAGATCAAAATCGCCGGTCCAGCTAACATAATGCTTGAGCACAAATAACAAAATCCCATTTTGATCCAGTTCCACCTCATTGGTTGCGCGTTTTTGGCTGGAGTCCACGGTGTCTCCTTGATCGGAGACAAAATCAGCAAACAGACGCCGTAGCATCTTCTTTGCCAAATCCAGATGTCCTGCCAGCGTCATGCCCAATGCCATCATCGAATGGTCGCGAACCCATTCGCCATTGTACTGCCAGATGCTGGCATCGACAATTGAATGTTGGGATACTACTGCTGCCAACTGCATGTTTGCAGCATTGAAATAGTGATCTAACAGATCAGAATGGAAATGTACGTGAGTGGTCTGTTCCCAATACTGCACCAACTCCGGCTGGATAGCGGCAGAGGGGATCAGCGACAATTCGATCTCAGCTCCATTCAGCAATAACTGATAGCTGAAATAGAGAACTTCTTCAGCACCCGGCGCCAGCATTACGTGTTTCTCATGAAAATCGTTTTTGATTCCAGTTCGTACTTCAATTTCCTGGGCTACGTCGCTCATATTTTTCAAACGAACCTCGCGAACCAGACGAGGCATCGAGAGTTCTGGGCAATAGAACCGCTCCGAAAGTTGTAGCCCGTGCGTTTGCCAATCTATCCGAACCGCGGGAATACCATAGTCATAGCACCAAGAGCCGTGAATCTGGCTCGCCGCCGGAGGTAAACTTGACTTGGGGAAGATGATTGTCAGCATCGTATCTTCCAGGCCGTTTTTGGGCGACATGGTTAATGCCTGTCGTTTTTTGCCAAGTTGATTCGGATTCATGATTAGCAAACCAATCGGTGTTCCTTCTCCTGCAGGGGCAATTTGAATCGCCGCTTGAATATGTCCATTGCCAAGGAAAAAGTAATAGGCATTTTTCAAGCGGGTTCTTACATCGGGATGTCCCTGCTGGGGATCATCATAGTGGAAGTGCTCCTGGGCATTGATCATTCGTGGCACCTGTGTTTAAAAATTCAATCTCGAAAGAATCTAAATGTTTATCGATCACATTTGGCCTACTTCCTTTGGACCTGGGCAAGAATCCAGTCACCTATCGTCTGCAATGCCAATGGGGACATGGTTTCTTCGATTTTCAAATACTCAGCAGGCGATCCTGTAGTTGTGGTCTGGAATAGGTGGTTAAGCCGTGGCAATTCTTTGACTGTAACGTGTGGATTGTGTCCTGCTTTCAACGCTGAGGCAATAGCGGCGAGATTTTCTTTAGGTGGTACCTGCAAATCCAATTCGCCATTGATAGCCAGTACGGGGCACGTGACTTTTCGCAGGGCTGTGGTTGGATCGTAGGTCAAGAAAAATCGAAACCAGGGGGTTATAACCTGCTTGACCTGCAATTCAAGCGTGGCTTCGCTGAGACCCAGCGATAATTTTTCCTCATCGGTCATGGCGCTCATGGCTGTTTGCATGATCTGCCGGATTTGTTTGGCAGCGAGCGAATCGTTCGGCTCTGTTTTGAGCACATCAAAGATCTGCTTCTGGATATGGCGATTTTTTTGAATGATCGCTTCTGACGCACCATTGGCTTTCATGATGAGCGCCGCTTGCAGCGTTAAGATCTGCTCGCCGGTGAGACCGGTTCCCGCCAGCAACACCATAAAGGCCACATCTGCGGAGCGAGCCGCCACCATCGGTGCGATCATTCCCCCCTCGCTATGGCCAATCAATCCGATGAATTTGGGATTGATGTCTGATCGGCTTTTGAGATAATTAATTCCAGCCATCACATCTTCAGCGAAATCCTGGCTGGTGGCGGTGGCGAAGGTGCCGGTAGATTTGCCCACCCCGCGATCATCCACTCGCAGCACCGCAATCCCCTGGCGTGTTAAATAGTCGGCCAGGATCAGGAACGGTCGATGTCCGAAAACCATTTCGTCTCGATCCTGCGGCCCGGAACCAGTAATCAACAACACCGCCGGATGGGGTGCTCCGTTTTTGGGCAACGTAAGTGTTCCACTCAACATAATACCAGCCGACTCATTGCGATAACTCACTTCCTGCTCGAGATAGGGAAATGGCCCTTTGGGTTCTTGTGGCCGCTTCAGTTGCGGGGCCTGCTCGGTTTTTTTCAGAACCAGCGGAAAACTCATGCCACTTTGCTGCCATTGGCCGTTGATTTGAGAACGATCGGGCTGCAATTTGCCGCTGAAAATGCCTCGCACTGCCTTCGATTCGAGCCACAGCGTGTCATTTTTGAAATAAACGGTCGATACAGGAATCCCAAAGGCTCCCTGATCCGGGCTGTCCAGCGTGCTTTGCAGCGTGTCGCCCTGTTGGGTAAAGTGAAATACAATTCGCAGCTCGCCTCCAGGAACCACCAGTTTGCCTTGCCAGATGCCAACGATTGATGGGTCATCCATGCGATTCAAAACTGCGGCGGAATTTGTCGCCAGAACTAAAAAAGTGATCATCCCCCAGCCGAAGCATAAGCATTTTGAGACAATTTTCATTGATGTTCTCCTCATTGTCAGGTATTATTCACTTAGGAATTCACCCAGTGATACACCGGAGTCAACTCTTTATTCCAGGCAAGCCAGAAATTTCTCTGACTTGATGAAGCGAGCGATACTTTTCTAGCGCGTGAAGCAATGCTC
>JAPDQM010000174.1:0-6264 GCA_034505795.1 Candidatus Zhuqueibacterota bacterium | reverse complement strand
TGCAACGAATATTGGATTTTTCGGCAGAGCACATTGGTATCCATGGCATTTGCCAGGGCCTGCGGGCAGATTGGAATGATTGCTTAAATCTGGGCGGCGGCGAAAGCGCCATGGTGTCGTTTATGCATTATTGGGCGTTGACTATCTTTATTGAAGCCGCACAATTTCTGGGCCGAACGGCGGATGTGCAGAAGTATTCGGCTATCGCTGCCAGGGTAAAACAGTCCTGCGAAGACATGCTCTGGGACGGGCAATGGTACATTCGTGGCTTTACCAGGACCGGCCGCAAGATCGGGACCCAGGCCAGCAAGGAGGGCAAGCTATTTCTTAATAGCCAGAGCTGGGCGGTCTATTCGGGCGTGGCCTCTGCTGAGCGCGGTCGGAAGTGCATGGATGCAGTGGATAAGCATCTCTATTCGGAGTATGGACTGCATCTGGTCTGGCCTGCTTACTCGCAACCTGATGACGAAATTGGCTACATCACTCGGGTTTACAAAGGCATCAAGGAAAATGGCTCGATTTTCAGTCATCCCAACCCCTGGGCGGTGATCGCCGAATGCATTCTCGGTCGTGGTGACCGAGCCATGAAATTCTATGACGCTATCTTACCCTACCATCAAAATGATATCATCGAAATACGAGAGGCTGAGCCATATTCCTATTGCCAATTTATTATGGGGCGAGACCATTCAGCCTTCGGCCGGGCTCGGCACCCCTGGCTAACCGGGACCGCCGGCTGGTTTTACTTTGCGGCCACGCATTTCATGCTGGGTGTTCGCGTGGGCTTTACCAACCTGACGATTGATCCTTGCATCCCGGCCGATTGGTCGCAATTTGAAGTCCAGCGCCAATGGCGAGGTGCTTCGTACCACATTCTTGTCAAAAATCCCAATCGGGTCATGAAGGGCGTGAAATCCATCCGGCTGAACGGCAAATTGATCGCTGGTGATATTCCGCCACAGCCAAGTGGTTCGGTGAATGAGGTGGAAGTGATCATGGGTTAGCCATAATTCTGGTTGGATCGCATTCTTGTTACGATTCAGCAAAGTGATTGTTAGAATTCCCGAAGAGATATTCCAGCATCAATGCGACGCCGCCGATGAGCAGGCCGTTTTCGCCCAGGATACTGGTTTTTACTTCGACGTTCTCAATAGGCGATTGCAGGAGGCCGCGCTTGAGGTGGGCGCGCACTTCACTGGCCAATTGGGGGAGTTGATAGACCAGTGGGCCACTGAGCAGCAAGATTTCGGGATTAAAAGTATAGATCAGATTCAGTCCGATAGATCCCAGCACATTGCTCAGCAATTTGAAAATGTAAATTGCCAATGGATCCCCTCGGCCAGTAGCCGCGACAAAATCGGCTATCTGGGCCTCGGGTCTTAACTCGGTTTTCCAGCCCTCCTCGATGCCGCGGCGGATGGTGGCTTTGATGTTGGTGACGGATAGCAAATCGCCCCAGCAACGCACCTCGCCGGCAGTCAGGAGCGATCGATTGTTCGGCTGCTCAAGGATGAATTCGTTGAAGCCAATTTCTCCTGCACTGGAGCTGATTCCCCGGACCAACTGCCCATTGTTGATAATTCCGGCACCGATACCATCACCCAACCAGAGACAAATCATATTGTTTACGTGTTTGCCAATCCCGAAATAGAATTCCCCCATAGTATAGGTTTTCACATCGTTTTCAAGCAACACTTTGATGTCGAAATGATTTTCAAAATAGGATCTCAATTCAAAGCCCTGCCAGCCTTTGAGGGTGATCTCGCGCAGTAGCCCACGTTTGTAGTCGATCACGCCAGGAATAGCCACGACAATGCCGAATATCTTTTGTTTTTGTATTTGATACCGATCCATCATTTGGTGCAACATGGCGACCAGCGTTGGCAAAACCACTGGTGCTGGTTTGTCGATTGGAAAAGGCTGGCTGACTTTTTCGATGACTTTGCCATTCAGGTCGAGCATGCCGACCGTGAAATGGGTGATAGAAATATGAACACCAAGAACAAAGCCCGCGTTGGGGTTTACGCTTAACAGCACCTCTTTGCGCCCGCGGCCTTCGCTGGATGTCCCCTTGCCAGCTTCAAAAATCAATTTGAGATTTTTCAATTTTTTGGTAATTACGGTCAGAGTGGCACGCGTCAGATTTAAGCGCTGAGCGACCTTGACTCGGGAGATGGGGCCAGCTTCATAGACGCAGCGCAGGACATTAAGTTCGGTTTGGCTGAGGTCTGTTTTCAAATTGAGCACGGAGCACCTTTTTCAAGTTAGGAACGCCGTAAAGAATCGGCGAACATAATAGGCTAAATTGAGAATTGCTTTGAACCGCGAATTAAACCGTTTCAAATGCTGAATAAGTTAGATTAAAAAACTTAATTTCGCCGAATGAAATATATATAAAAATAGAATGAAAGTCAATGAAATTTTTATTGGGCTATAGTAGCTTGATCTGTGGTTTGCTAATTGGCTAAAAATAAATAAAATGGATTATCATCAAAATAAAGTTTCAAAAATTGAAAAAAATGCTTGACAATTTCCAAAAATAATGTTATAATTTATTTGTTAATCAAATTGACAAATTCAACCCTTTCTAGTCAAAATTATGTCAGCCATCATGACCTCTTACTGGCATCTGGTTTGTTGTTGCAATCGAATCCGTCAATCTATCATAAATTCTGCTCCCGCTCATTACACTGATTTTCAACTGAGTGACCTACTATTAATCCAACTACTAAATTTACTCAATAATATCGAAGGGAGGGATGCCTAACATCAACAAATCATTGGTACTCAATAATTGGCAGATTTTATCCAATCAATTAACTCATCCTCAAGGAGGTAAAAAATGAAGAAAGTTATTACGATGATCGTGGCGCTATTGGTCGTGTCCACGCTGGCCTGGAGCCAGGAAAACATTGTGGTGCCATACATTCTCAAAGCACCGGCACCGATTACAGTGGATGGCAAATTGGATGAGTGGGCATTTGCATTTCCACTCGACCACAACAAAATCTGCATTCCGGACAGCGGTCGGTTCAAAACGACTGCCGGCTGGGTCCCCGAGCTTGAAGATTGTAGCGGTACTTTGTACATGATGTATGACGACGAATATTTGTACGTTGCAGCACATGTGCGCGATGACGAGCCCGGGCATTTCTCCGATGCTTCCTGGGCAGCGGACGCGATTGAATTTTACATCGCCAATTGGGATGTGGGCGATGCCCTGTTCCCAGAGGCACATCCTGCCGGTGGGTGGCCCAACGATGCGACAACGGGTGACTATGCCGTCCAGATCACCATCGCTTTTGATGAATCACTGGATTCCGTTTGGGTGCATGAATGGTACGGCGTTGCCAAAGACCTGGTTTCTGAAAAAACCAAAGTCGTCTATCAAATTTGGGACGCTGGTGATGGCTATAACCTCGAAGGCAAAATTTATCTGAACGATCTGAAGAATCCCACCACTGGCAACATGATCCAATTTGAGCCCGGCGCTCGCATCCCGATGACCTGGAGTCTGTATGACATGGATGAGACTGAGAACTCGGCTGATTTTCAGGGATTGGCCTATACGCCCAAGGGTTATGCCGGCTGGATGGGGGTAGGACCGGGTTGGCAGGTCTGTGATGTGCTGGAAAAGGCTCGTGGTTTTGAGTGGAACGACATGGCTCGCTTCGATTTCGTCTCGCCGTATATCAAGAAAGTCTATCGGCCGGTGACGATCGATGGCTCGCTGGATGAATGGAACTTCTGCTTCCCATTGGATCATTGGCGCAGCATCATTCCCGATAGCGGGCGATTCAAATTTCAGAATCCTTCCTGGCTGCCCGCCACCGATGAAGACTGCAAGGGCACGTTGTACATGATGTATGATGACGAGTATTTCTATTTTGCGGCTCACGTCATGGATGATGAGCCCGGCCATTTCTCCGATGCCAACTGGGCAGCGGATGCTATCGAATACTACATGGGCAATTGGGATATTGGCGATTCACTGTTCACGGCTGCACGGAATGGCTGGCCCAATGACGCGGCCACGGGCGACTATGCGCTGCAATTCAACATGTCGTTCGACGAGTCACTGGATTCCACGGTGATCCGCGAGTACTATGGCTTTGCCGGAGTCCTCAATACCCCCAATACCAAAATGGTCTATCAGATCTGGGATGATGGTGCCGGCTATAATATCGAAGGTAAGGTTTATTTGCCTGATGTGAAATCCCCGACCACTGGTAATACCTTTGAATTTGTGCCAGGTACCCGTATTCCCATGACCTGGAGCTTATACGACATCGATGAGACCGAATCATCGGCGGATTTTCAGGGCATGGCTTATACGCCGGCTGGATTTGCGGGCTGGCAAGGCCCTGGGCCAGGCTGGCAATATGCCGACGTTAAGGGATTGTCGTTGATCGAATGGATTGATGAAAAAGCGAAGGGCACTGCAGTTCGTGATTTTACCAAAAATATCAATCCAAAATCCTTTGCGCTGGAGCAAAACTATCCCAATCCGTTCAATCCTTCGACCACTATCAAATTCTCCCTGGCTAAAGCTGGACAGGTTAGTTTGAAGATTTATAATGTGAGTGGTCAATTGGTAAAGACGGTTATTGACAAAGAGAATCGTCAGGCAGGTCAGTACGAAGTGAATGTGGATATGTCCCATTTGACCAGCGGCATCTATTTTACCGTCCTCGAAAATGGAACGGAAAAACTGCAGCAGAAGATGACGTTGCTGCGTTAGTGGAATGGTAATTGAACTGAGGCGGGATTGTCGGTTGCTGAAGGCGGTCCCGCCTTTTTTAATGATTGGCGGTGCAGAAATATTTCACTTGACAATTAGCAAATTAATTGATAGTATTAAGGCAGCGAAGTTATATTCAGCGTTTTAAATCTGACGATTAATTGGTGACAGGCACAACTGAGAGGAGCGAAAATGATCGATCGACGGGAATTTTTGAAGCTAATGGCTCTGGCAACAGGGGGGATGGTCGTCGATCCACAGAAAATTTTTAGCCGAAGTCATGATTTTAAGTATTTCGCGGTCCATCCATTTGTAGACCAAAATCCGCAAGCTGTCTTTATCATGAAAAGCCAGGTCGATGCCAAAACCAATTCTGAGGCGATTAAGCAGGTAGGCCTGGCATTTGGACGATCGGTGTTAATTCCAACTGATGATCCGGCGATTGGCATTCCATTGTCGCACAACATTGCCATTAAGCCGAATTTGACTTCTCGCGGCAGTTGGCAGCCGGGGTATACTACCGAAGGTACCATGGGGGTCATTACCGATGTTTATTTTGTTGAGGGGATGATCGAGCATCTGAAAGAATTGGGTGTCCCAGCCAATCAGGTTTATGTGCGGGAGGTAAATGGCGTCGAAAATCTTACCGAAGGTGGTTATGGTGATATGGGTCGGCGCACAGGCGCGGATGTTCAGGTGATCAATACCAAGGTTAATCGACTGCCGGCAGAGGCGGTGCAATGGATGGATGTTCCCGCTGGAATCTGGTTCAATAAGATTCCCTACCTCTGGCCGGTGAACTCGGCTGAAAGTTGGCTGTTGAATATTTCCAAGTTCAAAACCCACGCCATGGGCATGACGCTGTGCGCTAAGAATTTGCAAGGAACCATCGCCGCATCCTACCAGCAACATTGTGCCTATTATGACAGCAACATGAGCATTTCCACTGACCATATCCAACCCAATGCGAAAGATATCATCATGGATAATTACGAGCGCCATGTGGCCGATGGCATTCCTCGCTGGGACCGACCGGGGCAGGAGGGAGGTCTCTGGCAGGAGACCTGGGCCACACGCTGTATCGATAACAACACGGTTTGCCGCGCTGGGCTTCACGTGATCGAAGGCATCTATGGCCGTGATGGCCACTTTGTGATTGGCCCGAATGAGGGTTATGCTCAGGATTACATGACCAATGTAATCATCTTTGGGCTGAATCCGTTTCTGGTGGATGTGATCGGTTGCTGGTTGGGGGGACACGAGCCGGGCAATTTTGGCCTGTTTCATTTGGCTAAGGAACGTGGCCTTCTAAGGACCTTTAATCCGATGGATATTCCTATTTATGAATGGAATGTTGATGGCATTGCCACCCAGCGCCCATTGACAGATTTTGAGCGAACGGAGCTTAAGACGCTCTATCTGCGCCGGGATTATAATGGCCAGAGCGAAGATGAATGGCATCTCTGCAATGAGCCATTTGAATATCCGCCAACTCAAATAGCGGAGCATACTAAAATTGATCG
>JAPDQM010000173.1:0-6416 GCA_034505795.1 Candidatus Zhuqueibacterota bacterium | reverse complement strand
CGATCAAAGCTGGCAGCGGAAAGAATATTGAAGGAATGCTTGCTTTTTTCATACGTTCAGGTTATCGGGTTAGACTGGTATTAAATGGAATTGCAGAAAAAAGGCAATAAAAATTGAAAGTTCTTGTCCCCCCTGTTTTTTAATGATTCTTCTATAGCTTCAACTATCCGGATATCCTTAAGTCCCTCCTGGCCTGTCACACGCATAGGAAGATTGTTTTCTATTCGCCAGGCCGTTTCATCCAACTGTCTGACCTGTTGAAATATATCTGGTCTATTAAATGGTCCATGACTGCTATTTCCCTTTAAGCCCCTGCATTAACTGAAAGAATGTAATTCATACCAGCCTCTTTAGGGGCTCCCAAATGTCTGGACAGAAATAGAGGAAAAATAAGTTAAAAGTTTAGCAGGGATCATTCATCCCGTAATGCGCAATATTATAGTCTTTAAATTAATTTAACAATTTTATCCCAATCTGTCAAGCAATTTTTATATTTTTTTGGTTCTTCTAAACATTAGTTGACGGTCGCCTGCATAATTTTCAGTTTAAAATAGCCAAAATCATGATAACCATAGGCTCGCTGTTTCAGGACTTTGATTTTATTATTGATCCCTTCTAATCGCCCCGCGCTGATGGAATGACGACAATGATTGATAATGCCATAAGCATAGCGCAGCAGCATTCGCACAAATTTCTTTGGTTCTGGAATGGCTGACTCCTTTGGCAGTTGGCACCAATAATCTAAAAAATTGACAGCCGATTTCACAATTTTGTATTGCCACAACCGCTTCAGATATCCTTTGAGCAGATAAACCGCTGCCAGATTTTTATTGCGTCGTAATATGGCATGGAGCCGAGGTAACTCAGTCGGCTTGATGCTGTGGGGATTTCTCAGTAATAGATATTTTGAGTTTTTCAAGTAAGCGCTACTGTCGGCGGATCGGCGATATTCGCTTTTTCGGACGTCATCAATAATGACATTAAACGCCTTGATCACATGAAACTGGTCAAACACTATTTTGGCATGGGGGCAAATTGGATTTGCATCGTTCTGTTGACTGGTGACGGGACATTTGATTGTGTCTGTCATTGCTTTCTCGAATACTAATATTGGGTTTGTCCCACTCATGTCCAGATCAATTTGGTATATGCCCTTTTTCCATGGCTTTTGATTGGAGATCAAAAGTCTGGTATTGTCGATCCATTCTGGAAATCTTCCGCCAGCATACATAGTCGTAATTTCTTTTATAGACGAATTGAGTAATCGTATTTCATGAAAATTATATTTCGTATGGTTGTAGGCAACCCATTTCAAATCCGGAGACAATGATGGAAACCATTCGATGGCTGTACTATCCGTGGCAAGTCTGATTAAATCCGAAACGGTTTTGGTTCTGGAATTGTATTTAACACCATACAAATCGGCTCCAGAGGCATCCTACCGATGAACGCCGCCACTGCTGTTGAGATTCGAGGCAAAGATAATATAATAATTTTGTGAATAAGATGCCACGCTGCCTAAAAAAATCGCCACGAAAATGAACAATACCCTCATGAGGTCTCCTTTCAATTTTGAAAAAATATGCTCGTGCAACATTAAAATTTTAGGGTCATTAAAACCCGCCAGTTCATGATGGGGAATCTGGATTTCTCATGGAACCAATTGATTAATAAGATTCTCTTTTTAACAAAAAGCTAATTAACGCATCAGAATTAACTTCTTGCTCTGTATGAATTCCCCGGCCTCCAGCCGATACAGATACACCCCGCTGGCCAATCCGCTGCCATCCCAATTGAATTTATGAATTCCAGCCGTTTGTTTTTCCGAAACCAGTGTCATGATCTTTTGCCCCAACAAATTGTAAATGCTCAACTCCACCTGACTGCTGACTGGCAACTGATAACTGATCACTGTACTGGGATTAAAGGGATTAGGGTAGTTATGAAATAGCAGGAACTCTCCCGGTGGCGATTGCCGATTAGCAGTTACTCCCACCGCACCGTTCGGGTCATACATGAACGCTTGCGCGCCAAACATCGTTTTCCAATCGGCCACCAGCGCCGTAAAATCAGTGATCTTAACCTTCCCCTCTCGTTGCAGCTCGGCCAGCGGCACGAGCAGAGAATCTTCGATGACATGAAGACTGTTAGGTGCATTGATCTCATTAGGTGAGAGATGGGTCGAGATGGTCAGCATGTATTGCGGGGAAACCATGCCCGAAGCATAGAGATCAATCAGTTCCATAATATGTCCCATAAAACCATTATAATCTCCAGGATCAGATTCCTTGTATTGTCCCACATTGACGATATTGCCATCAGGATCATCTTCAAAAAAATGGTAGCGGTCTTTGGGTCGCCAGACACCGGATACGACAGGATCATGGATATGGTTGGGGGTAGCGCTGCCCATCAAAATTTCGCCACGCCAGAGGGCCCAGGGAAATTTCGATCCCGGCACTGGCACCCGAAATCGATCCCAGTTCTGAAACTGCGGCAAATTCGGATCCCAGACATGACCGCCGACCACCGTGCTACCCCCAACGCCTAACGAATCGAGCAGATGGGCCACATCGGTGTAATTATATCCCCGATGTTCATGGGAATGGGGATCGATGGTAACCTGCAGGTCTTCTTTCAAATAGCGCAACAGATTTTTGTGATTGGTGGTTGCGATGACAGAATCATCCTCATACGTCAGTGCTGCCACCAGAAACGTCCAATCCGGCTCAAACACCCACTTTATATCGTGTTTGAGGAACAGATTGGCGATGGCAATCGTTTTATTGCGCCAGAAAAAATAGTTTTGTATTGATTGGGGCGAGCCCAGTGGTTCAGGCGGACAGTTGTCCTCAATGTGCGTAAAAATGACAACATAAACAGGTGGCGGCGTCTGGGCGCTGGCATCCAATGGCCATCGCATAACTGTTGGGATCAGCAACAATAAGAAGAATAGCAAATTCAAATGTTTCATTTGACCAACTCCATCTTTTAGTACCTAGCAATGAAATTCTTTTTCAATTGGAAAACGTATTTTGACCGCCAATTTCGCGCATTATCCAAACTGACGCTTGAATCTGCAGGCATCAGCGATTCAATGCAGCCTGGAACATTTGCCCGGTTGTTTTTTGGGGTCTGATTCTACAATTCCCATGCCAGTCCAATCGCTGCTAAAACATCCCAGCTTTATGAGGGAAAAGCCGATTATTATCTTAGAAAGATGAAAGTTATATTGGAGCGAATTGATAGAATTCTGATGCTATTAAAAATCAAAGGTGAGATTGTACCCTCCGGAACAGCGCTATTGAACCCGAAAGTGCAGCTTGCGGCATTCGATCAACCCATGCCCTCAGGCTGCCCGCCGCTTTTGTGATCGAACAGGAGTCCGAATTGACTCTTGAACCCACGAACCTGTATCGTTTTTCATAGTGCGGCCAAACCTATCCTACCTGGCAGCGATCCTTCGGCTTTTCTCGAGATCAAGATTGATCCCTATTTGCCGATGCAATCGCTGCACTGCCGCATCGACTTTTTTCATGAAATTCCCCAATCATTGCCAATGGTTGTCTATTCCTGGCAACCTCGCGCCGAATCGTGACGATTAGCCGTTCTTCTGTTCCTACCTATCGCTCGGTCGTTGCTACCGCTTGCTCAGCCATTCGTAGCCGACGCTCGGCTGTTCCTACCGCTCGCTGAACAGTTGCTACCGGTCGTTCAATGATTCCTACCGCTCGCTCAATGGTTGCTACCAGTCGCCCAGTGGTTGCTACCTATCGCTCGACGATTGCTACCACTCGCTCAACGGTTGCTACCAGTCGCTCAGTGGTTGCTACCACTCGCTCGACGATTGCTACCAATCGCTCAACGGTTGCTACCAGTCGCTCAGTGGTTGCTACCAATCGCTCAACGATTGCTACCACTCGCTCAGTGGTTGCTACCAATCGCTCAGTGGTTGCTACCAGTCGCTCGACGATTGCTACCGGTAGCTCAATGGCTGCTACTGGTCACTCGAAGGATGCTACCGATCACTCGACAGTTGCTACTGTGCTTCGGATGAATTTTATTTCAGATGGTGTAGCGGCGAGTGAATGATGGATGAATCGAAGACCGCTGGGGTCAGCCCAGATGGACTCCATCCGCCAACTGGTGGATGGAGTCCATCTCTTCAGCTATTGCATCAGGATGAGCTTTTTACTCTGTTTAAATGAACCTGCCTCCAGCCGATACAAATACACCCCACTCGCCAATCCCTTAACATCCCAATTGAATTGGTGACTTCCCGCCGATTGTTGTTCCGAGACCAGTGTCACGATCTTTTGCCCGAGCAGATTATATATGCTCAAGTCCACATAACAATCGACAGGCAACTGGTAATTGATGACGGTGTTCGCATTGAACGGATTGGGGTAATTTTGCTCCAGTACATAATTTTCAGGACGTGAATCGATTGGCTCTGTCACTTTGGATGGGCCAAAATGTCCAAAGACATAACTGACTGGAACAAACAATTCCAGTAACAACTGGCTTTGATTGTTATTATACATCTGAAAGCGGACTTGATCCACCAAGATATCGCCGGATTGGATCGTGAAATGTCCTGAGCCGCTGCCAGTTCCTGTGGGATAAGCCGGTGAACCATGAGCGGCATAATGCGGCGCCAGCGATCCAGCGCTAAACGGCCGGGCAAAGATTCTTACGCCCGTGGGTTCGTTGGTTACATAATTAAAAGTGAGGTTGACGTCTTGATTGAATGTAAGAAAAGCGAACGGACCCGCCGAAGGATGCGGGCCAGGGGAAAAAACGATGTCCTTGATCACATGATTTGAATACTGATAATGAACTGGAATAAATTCTTCGTATAACAACTGGCTTTGATCGGCGGTCGTCATCCGAATTCGAACGTGATCTACCACCGCATCGCCACTAGTTATGTTAAAAGATCCAGCACCGTTGCCAAATCCCAGAGGATATACCGGCGAGCCATGAGCGGCATAATTGGGCGTTACATTGCCGCTGGAAATAGGTCTGGCAAAGATGCGCGCTCCGCCAGGTTGATCTGTCACGTAATCAAACGTAAGGTTAACGTCCTGACTGAATAACAAGGCTGCGGGTTCGATGGGATTGAACTTGTAGTTCGAAACTGAATTCGCTGCAAAGTGAAAATAAACGGGAACAAAGAATTCCAGCAGTTGCTGACTTTGGTCGGAATTCAACATCTGGAATCGGATATGATCGACAATAAAATCCCCGGTATTGATGGTAAAAAATCCAGATCCGCTACCGCTGCCGGTGGGATACAATGGCGATCCATGCGCGCCATAACCAGGGGTAGTTGCACCGCCAGTGAAAGGCCGAACAAATATTCTAACACCACCCGGCTGATCGGTTTTATAATCGAAAGTGACATTCACATTTTGACCCAGGGGTATCGATGTCGGTGCCACAGGACTGATGTGAATATTGTAAATCGAGTGGGTGGAAAACGTATATTCAACCGGCACAAAGCATTCCAGAATCAATTGACTCTGGTCAGCGTTATACATCTGGATTCGAACATGATCGACGGTGACAAATCCGGCATTGATAGTAAACCAACCCGATCCATTACCATTTCCAGATGGGTAAACAGGAGAGCCATGGGCGCCATAGCCAGGGCTTGGAGCACCATTCGTAATAGGGCGAACAAAGATGCGGACTCCGGCAGCATTGGTGGTGAAATAGTCAAAGGTGACATGGAGTTGTTCGCCTAATTGCAATGTCACGGGCGAGGGGGGCATCTGAATATTGGAAATATAATCAGCTACCCCGATCCCGACCGACAACAAAGCAATGAGCACGGTGAATAAAAGGACCTGTTTTCGCATGGGTATTTTACCTCCTTAGTTGGTGAATAAGTGGGGATTATTTAGATAGATGGAGAAGGGGAATCGAATTGAATGTACAAAAATTTTGGTAAATGTCAAGCTATTTTTTTCATTTATAATAAATATTTAAAAAAATGGATCCGTTCCTGCAAATAGAGGTATTTGAGGAAAATTTTAGCGGGACGCTACACTCCGATGAAAGGATAAAATGCAGCATGCAACTCAATTTCGGTTTGATTGCTGCCAATGAATCGGTAATAAGCTATTATCTCTAAACCTACTTTCCCATCTCCAAGCACTATAAATACAGATCGCTAACCAATCCGCTGCCATTCTGACGCCACTGGTGGCTTCCCGCCATTCGTTGTTCCTCAACCAGGGTGGTAATATCTTCACATTTAAAAGCAGTCAATTTTCCAAATGATTCGGATTATTAAAATCTTATTTTAGTCTTTTTTTCATCTTAGTAGTTTTTGAAATCAACAAATATTTGACCCTATTATCTTATTTGAGGTGAATAAGGTAATAAGGTTTGAGAAATTTTATTATCCC
>JAPDQM010000172.1:0-6445 GCA_034505795.1 Candidatus Zhuqueibacterota bacterium | reverse complement strand
GCCCGCTTACGATCCCAATCCTTATTTCACCTGGGCCAATCTGCCTGGCGGCCAGCATCCGATGCACCGCTGGACCATCTCAACTCCGGGCCAATTGGCGATGTTTCCGGCCAATGCGCTGATCTTCAGAAAAGGGCTCATCAGCGAAGGGAAAACCATGGTTCATGAGGTACGCACACCAACATCAATTTTTGCCCGCCAAATGCCGCTGATCAGCGAGGAAAACAGTTTCGATCCCAATCGCGACAATTACAGCAACATCAACCCAGCCAAAGATACGCCCGTTTCGCCGCTGGCGCACCTCACTGGCAGAATCGAGGTCGTTTATGACACCGTAGCTTCGGGTTCGGTGGTTTCGCCAGCGATCGAGGCCGACATTGATTATCATAAAAAAATTATTAAAGCCAGCAATGGCCAGATTGAATGGGATTACAAAAATGGGATTTGCGTTTTGAACGCTCCTTCGGCCAAAGGTGTGTGTGGCTTTGTCAAAAGTAAGCAATCTTTCGATCTGAACGATGTCATTATTGAGTCCAGCAACGATTATGCGGTGGTCAATGTCGTGGCGATGGATGACAAACCGATTAGTGAATCATCCAAAATCCTGATTCAGATTGGCACGGTTTACCGACCGACTGGCTGGGCGGAAGTGGCGACGAGTTTCGATCTGAATGGAACAATGGTTTCGGGTTTTAAAATCGAAAATACTGGCAAAATGCCCTGGAAATGTGCCAATACTCAGGTGACTGTTAAAATAAAAAACAAGGGATTGAACCTGGCGCGGTTGCTCGATGCCGCGGGTTATGCCAAATCTACCATTGACATTGTCGACGAAGGCGAGCATGTAAAGATCGAGTTGCCAGCTACTGCCATGTATGTGGTACTCGAAAATACCACCACACCTGTGGAAAAAAGTTCGGGATTGAATTTAAAAAACCATCATTTGTTCGACAACTACCCAAATCCATTTAATACTGCCACCATGATCCATTACTTTTTAGCGCAACCTGGATTCGTGTCTATCGATGTGTACAATACTATCGGGCAACGGGTGGATAATCTGATTTCGGCGCATCAGATTCCAGGCGATTATCAGATTCTCTGGGATACAGCCAACAAACCGATTGCCAGTGGCGCTTATGTTTGCCGAATGAAAGTCGGTGATTATGAAGCGAAGAAACGAATGCTCCTATTAAAATAAGGCCCAGCGTGCCACCGATTTTTTAATCTGCCGTCTTTGAACGGTTAATAACTGAATTCCAAAACGCAGCGGTCAAAGAAGCTAAATGAAATGAGAGACGTATCATGAGAGAAGAACTTTTAATCATCCTCGCGGGTTTCTTGCTGCTTTATGGTTGTACTTCAGACAAAAGATCGAACTACGACCAATTGAATCGTGCAATTTTAAAGGGTTGGAACACCTGGGACAATCGCAGCATCCTCACCCAGGTGCTATTGCCCGAAGGTCTGGCACTCACCCTTCAGCTAAAAGATACGCTCAGCGGCGATACCCTCCGATATGCCTTTACTGGCAATACAGTAAAAGGTGCCGAATATGTACGCCCACTGGCCCATACAACCGATGGCTCGTACACCGATTTTCTGCTGTATTGGCGGGATTTCGGAATGCGAATCCAGAGCGTCGCCAAAGGGGATGATCTGACATGGCTGATCACGCCTGATGCTACCTGCAAAAATCCAGGTTATATTACATTGACAGCCGAGATGTTTTACCATCGACCTGGCGAGATCACTCAAGAGAAAGACCGGATTCTGGTCAACCTGGACAGAAAAACAATTGTTGCACGATCCGTTGCTCCGACGAAAGACAATTTGCAGCAACCGTTGAACGCCCCAATTGCTTTCTCGACCAGGGACAATGTGGAGCTTGCTGAAATCATGCGAGAGATTCGGCAATCAGAACAGAAATATCATCAAGAAAAATCCAGATATGGTGAACTGAGTGAGACCTGGAACGCCATGCACAATGCGCTCAATTGGCTGGTGGTCTATGACCCGGAGAAAAATCGGGCGATTACACCGGTCTCCCGGCCCTGGGCTTATGGCTGGGGCGATGGCCAGGAAGGCGGCTATGTGCTGTTCTGCTGGGATAATTTTTTCGCATCGTTCATGTATACCCTTCACAGCAAAGAGCGGGCCTTCAACGAAGCGATCCAGATGTGCCGTGAAATCGACGAACTGGGTTTTGTGCCGAATTTTTCTGCTCCTCGCAATCTAAAAAGTCGAGACCGTTCCCAACCGCCAGTGGGGTCGATGATGGTGCTGGAAATCTATAAAAAATTCCCAGAAAAATGGTTTCTCGAAGAAGTGTTCGATCGATTGCTGACCTGGAATCGCTGGTGGGAAAAAAATCGAGACCATGACGGCTATCTCTGCTGGGGATCGAATCCATTCAAGCCTATTCGGAACGACCCTCGGGAAATGGTGCAGAATGAGTTTCAAGCTGCGGCCTACGAGTCTGGGCTGGACAATAGCCCCATGTTCGATGATGTGCCGTTCGATACCACCACCCATCTCTTGCAACAGGCAGATGTGGGATTGATGGGACTTTATATCGGCGATTGCGAAGCATTGGGTAAAATCGCCAGCATTCTTGGGCGAGAAAAAGAAGCCGGTGAACTGAAAGCTCGGGAGGAAAAATATCAGGCCAAATTACAGACGCTATGGGATGATGATTTCGGATTATTCTTGAACAAGCGACTGGATACGGGCGAGCTGAGCCGACGCATTTCGCCCACCAACTTTTACGCTCTAATCGGAAAAGCTGCCACGCAGGAACAGGCAGAGCGGATGATCAACGAGCATTTTTATAACCCGAAAGAGTTCTGGGGTGAGTGGGTGCTCCCATCGATTGCTCGCAATGATCCAGCTTACACTGGCCGAGATTATTGGCGCGGCAGCATCTGGGCGCCAATGAATTTTTTGGTCTACTTAGGCCTGAGAAATTACGATCTGCCCCAGACCCGCAAGGATCTGGCTAAAAAATCCAACGCCCTGTTGCTGAAACAGTGGCAAGAAAAAGGCTACGTCAGAGAAAATTATCATGCCGAAACTGGCGGCGATCCAGGCGCCAATAGTGATCATTTTTATCATTGGGGCGCTTTGCTGGGGATGATCGCTTTGCTGGAGAACGGCTATCATTAATTATCCCGATCGCTGAAAGCTCGGACCGCCAATTTCGCGAATTCAAGCGAATTAAATTTATCGAGCTTATCATTTTTGGATTTATCCAAATGGCGAATTCATCATTCATTCAGCTCTCGATTGGTCAAATTGTTCGATCGATTCGTTTAAAATTATTCATTTGATGGAGGGATTATGAAAACCTGGTCTATCTTTTTATTGTTGGTTGCAATCGTTGTGATGATTCCGCTACGGGCTGAAACACAAGAACCCTGGCAATCGCTGTTCAATGGCAAAAATCTATCAGGGTGGAAAAAGTTGAATGGCGACGCGGATTTTAAAATTGAAGGCAATACGATCGTCGGTATCGCCAAACCAAATACACCCAATACATTTCTGGCTACGGCAAAAGAATACGATGACTTTATCCTGGAATTTGAGGTGTTGCTGGATAATCGTCTCAATTCAGGGGTTCAAATCAGAAGCTTGAGCCTGCCCAATTACGACAATGGTCGGGTGCATGGCTATCAGGTGGAATTGGATCCATCGCCGCGAGCCTGGTCCGGTGGCATTTACGATGAAGCGCGGCGTGGCTGGCTGTATCATCTGGAGTACCATCCAGCAGCCAAAAAGGCATTTCAAAATGACCAGTGGAATAAATTCCGCGTCGAGGCCATTGGGCATCACATTCGAGTCTGGGTCAACGGCATCCAGACCACCGATCTGATCGATGACCTGACGGCCAAAGGTTTCATTGCGCTCCAGGTTCATAGCATCCAGGAATCATCGTTGGCCGGTGCCACCGTCAAATTTCGAAATTTGAGAATTATTAGCCAGAACGCTGCGGCCTATGCTAGCCCTATTGATGACAACGTACCCCAGGTAAGTTATCTGAACAATCAACTCACTGAGCGGGAAATGAAAGAGGGTTGGAAATTGTTGTGGGATGGAAAAACGACGGCCGGTTGGCGCAGCGCCAGGTCGGTCACTTTTCCGGAAAAAGGCTGGATCATTGAAGATGGGGTACTAAAAGTTCTCAAAAGCGGTGGCGCTGAATCTGCCCACGGTGGTGACATTATCACCACGGACAAGTATGGCAATTTCATTTTAGAGGTCGATTTCAAATTTACTAAAGGTGCCAATAGCGGCATCAAATATTTCGTTGATCCCGAGCTAAACCAGGGCCCCGGCTCAGCTATCGGCTGTGAATATCAAATTCTGGACGATGATATCCATCCCGACGCCAAACTGGGAGTGAATGGGAATCGAACGCTGGCGTCGCTGTATGACTTGATCACAGCCGATGCGCTCTTTTTTACAGCGACCGAGACCACGTCCAAGCGGGTGAATAAGTACGATTGGAACCGCGCCAGAATTGTATCGAATCATGGTTATGTGGCTCATTATCTGAACGGAATCAAAGTCGTGGAGTATAATCGTGGGACACAAATGTGGCGGGCGCTGGTGGCTTATAGCAAGTATAAAGATTGGCCCAAATTTGGTGAACTGCCGGAAGGACACATCCTGCTCCAGGATCATGGCGATGAGGTCCACTTTAAGAATATCAAAATTAAGGTGCTTGATTGACGAAAGGATGCATCATGAATAGAAGAGAATTCTTAAAAATATCCTCGGTGCTGACCACCGGTTCTGTTTTAGGGGCAACCGGTTTGTCGGCAAAAAGCTACTCCCATATTCTCGGTGCGAATGATCGCATCCACTTTGCGGTGGTGGGTGTTCGCAGTCGGGGACAGGCACATGCCGAGGCGGTGAAATATTGTGATAATGCGATTGTGACCCATATCTGCGATGTCGACAAAAGGTATGAAGCGGAATTCTCCGCCAAAATTGTATCCCTTTTTGGTAGAAAACCGAAAGCCATCAAAGATATTCGGAAACTGGTCGAAGAGAAAGATATCGATGTGGTTACCATCGCTACGCCGGAGCATTGGCATGCCCACATGTCGATCATGGCGCTTCAGAACGGCAAACATGTCTACGTGGAAAAGCCCTGTAGCCATAATCCAAGAGAAGGCGAACTGCTGGTGGCGGCACAGCAGAAATATGGGCGGTTGGTGCAAATGGGCAATCAACAGCGATCCTCGGCGCTCACGCAGGGCATCATTCAACGGATCAAGGACGGCCTTATCGGTACGCCATACTTCGGCAAAGCATGGTATAGCAACATGCGCGATAGCATCGGCGTGGGCAAGATCGTTCCGGTGCCCGATTATCTGGATTGGGAACTGTGGCAGGGACCAGCACCGCGGCAGGACTATCGCGACAATGTCCATCCCTACAACTGGCATTGGTTCTGGCACTGGGGCACCGGCGAAACGCTGAACAACGGCACGCATGAAGTGGATCTCTGCCGCTGGGCAATGGGAGTAGATTATCCCAATCGCATCACCGCCGGTGGCGGACGCTATCATTTTAAAGATGATTGGGAGTTTTATGATACACTGAGCACCAATTTTGAATACAACGACATGCTCATCACCTGGGAAGGCAAGAGCTGCAACGCTCTCCCCTATTTCGACCGAGGCCGGGGCTGCATCATCCATGGCACCAAGGGTTCGGTCTTAATCGACCGCACCAGTTTTACCGTCTTTGATCTGAGTGGCAAAATCGTAGAAGAATTTGATGCAAGCAAGGCAGCCGCGACTTCCGATCTTGTAAGCATGGACACCATGACCGTTGACCATTTCAAAAATCTCACGAACGCGATTCGCAACGGTGAAAAATTAAATTCTCCCATTGTCGAAGGCAACATCGCCGTTACCATGCTGCAACTTTCCAATATCGCCTGGAAATTGGGACGCGCATTAAACCTCGATCCGAAGACAGGACATATCCTTGGCGATGAGCAAGCGATGGGAATGTGGGGTCGAGAGTATGAACCAGGATGGCAGTTGAGGGTATAAGATCATGCAGGATTTTTTCCATCAAAGCAGTTTTGCGATGCACACCCGCTTTGAAGTTGTCTGGTGGGGTGTTGACAAAAGTTCCAGCCTGGCGCTGTTTGAGGAGATCAGATCATTACTCGATTGGATGGAACGGCAAATCAGTTGCCATGATCCGCAAAGTCAATTGTATCGATTGAATCGCCTTGCCCGGGATAGAGCAGTTCCGGTTTCAGATGATTTATTCCAGGTATTGAAAACGGTTGAAGACTATCGGGAAAGAACACTGGGCTGCTTTGATCCTAATTTTCTCCATCCCCCCAATGCCCAACAAACTGGAGCCAGGCTGATATTTGACAATAGTTCAAAAAGCATCCGGTTTAATGATCCAGCAACCC
>JAPDQM010000171.1:0-6496 GCA_034505795.1 Candidatus Zhuqueibacterota bacterium | reverse complement strand
GCGGCTCCACTCAGATGGCAGTGGGCAATCAGCTCATCAATCGGCCCGAGGGCGGCACGTATATGCGGCCGGTGCCATCGATCCTGGCCGTCGTCCATGCCGATTCCCTGGCATTCCCCAAAACGATCTATTATGAAAAGATCATCGACACTGCGGATCCTGCCTGCGATTTGGTGGGATTGGGCTGGTTCGCTTCAGCCAATGCTGGGTATTGGGGCGGCACGGCAGCAATGTTGAATACCATTGGCACAGGTGATCGCTATGCCAAATTTCGTTTGAATGTGAATGCTCCGGCGCAGTACGAACTATTCGCCTGGTGGGTAGCTGCCTCGAATCGCTGCAAAAATACGCCATTCATTGTGAACCATGCCAGCGGCAGCGATACGGTCCGCCTCGATCAAACGATCAACGGCTCGACATGGAACCGCATCGGCAGCTATAATTTGATAGGGGATTCCAGCGAGGCGATCATCATTTCCAACGCGGGGACAGTTGGCAGTTACATCGTTGCGGATGCAGTGCGCGTCATATCCTACGATAGCGTTACGGCAACATCGGTTGCTGCTAAAGAGAATCGAAAGCCACTACCGCTATCCCTGCAAATTTTAAATTATCCCAATCCGTTCAATACAGTGACCAAAATACGATTCTGGCTGCCGCAAACCAGTCCGGTAAAAATCAAGCTGATCGATCTGCTCGGCAAAGAAAAGAAGTTGTTGCTGGAAGGCACGTTGTCAGACGGCAGCCACGAAGTTGAGGTCGATGGTCATGACCTCGCGAGTGGCATTTACTTTTGTCACATCGAGTGGGGTGGTCAGCGACAAACTCATAAGCTTTTATTATTGAAGTAGCGGATAAATCATTATCAATGGTAGCAGTACAAAATCTTTACAAGACCATATCTGATTAACCCTGGTTTGACAATGCTTCGATGATCGCTGCAGTTAAGAGCGGGATCATGATTTCATGATGACCAGTAAAGATATAGCCTTTGCCTCCGGTCTGGGTCGGGCGATGAACGATATTCACCTCAGGCCGATAGTGGCGAATCATGTCGAAGTTAGCCGTCACAAAGCCATGCGCAGGGTGACCCAGGTTACGAGCCACAGTGAGCGCTTTGAGAAATACTTCGGGCAGTATGACGGCAGAACCGACATTAAGGACGACGCTGCCGGCAGTTAGTTTGGCTACTTGAGCGCAAAAAATTCTGAAATCCCGATGCGACAGTTCGCCCAGGGTTGCACCGTCCGTTCCCGGATGCTGATGCAAAATATCCGTACCGATGGCGACATGAACAGTAATGGGGATCTTCAGCCGATAACCCGCAGCCAAAATGCTCCAACTCAGGTTTGTGGCATCGCTCTCGGCAATGGCTTTGCCCACGGCTTCGCCCAGGCCCAATTGGTCGCGGCGACCTTTGGCCAGCGCGGCATTCAAAAAATCGATGGTTTCTCGCACCATGCCAAAGCTGCCATCATTCAATGCTTCAGCAACATCTTCGGAAGTGAGGCCCCAGCGCGCCACCTCGGTGTCGTGGATGATCGCCGCGCCATTGAGAGCCACCGAACGAATGATGCCAGCCTCCAGCAACTGGATGATTAGCGGGCTCAAGCCGCACTTGATGACGTGGGCGCCCATCATGAGAATGATCTGTTTATCGGCTCGATGGGCCGCAACGATGGCGTCGATGAGCTGGTGGAAATCGGACGCTTTCAAAATTTCAGGCAGGCTGCTCAGGAATTGCTGCATGGATGAACCAGCTCGATAAGGTTGGGCAAAGTCAGTAATCTGGACTTTGCTTGCTCGATTGGCAATGGAGTAGGTCGATATTTTTTTAAGATCAATTTCCTCGTATGCGGACATCCTTTGCTCCAACGATGCCTTCCGCCACTTTCAATTCAGCGGTGATATAACCGATGGGAATTTTGCTTTTCATTTGAACCGGAATTTTTCGATGATCGGCCGTTAGCCAGATCAAGAGCCGGCCCTTGCTTTTGAATAGTCCGCTGGCGCGTAAGATTGGCTCAACAACAAAACAGTCAAAAGTCCCAGCTTTCACAGTCACCTGCTCCCGTTTGTGAACCTTCACCTCCAGCGGATACAATTTATTGTCGGAATGGTTATCGATGAAAAGTGACCGGCCGACAGCCAATGGCTGGGTTCGAATGTAATAGAACGAGGAGAGAATATCCTGGACCGCCGTGGGAATTCTCATGCTGTCCTTTTTGTTCGACACGGCCCAGCCATGGAAATGATCATAATCCACGATCCGATCGGCACTGTAATTTCCCTCGCGCAGATGCTTTTGAAAACGCCAACTATATAGGCCGGTGCGATCGACATACGATTCCACGCGATCGCGCACCTTATAGAAGGCAGAGAAAAAAGCACTGGATTGCGCCTGGGTTACAATTTTGTAGACCTCGCGGCCTCGAATTTTGGTGATTTGAGGAATGGACATGCTGGCATTGCCAGCGACGATGGGACCGTAGCGCACCAAAAAACTCAAATTCTCGCCAACATCGAAGGCATGGTTTGGCACCACCCGATCAATGGATTGCGTGGCATCAAAATAGGCAAATTTGGTCTTTCGCAGGTCGATGGGCAAACGAATCTTGCCAACGGTATCCTCAGGCGTGGGAACGATGATGTCCTGATTTTCGAACAAATCCTGAGCCGAATCGATGTATGTTTCATCCAACTTGGGCGGGGTGACCGTAATTGGCTTCTGACGAAGGGTGTCCTGCTGGATGGTGGCCGTTTTTGTTTTGGCAGTTGCCGCGACTCCGGCCTGAGACTTTTTGGATGTATCAGACGCGGCTTTGGTCTTTTCTTGCGCCAATCCTGACATGGCCATTAGCCATAAAATGCACCCGCCATACGCGCAATAGACGGCTAAGCGTCCTCTATTATTTTTGCTGTTAATTGTCATTTGAATACTCTGAACCTCGGCCGGTTTCTCCGTTACATCCCGATTGGCAAATTGGTGATAAGGCCACTCATGGTGATACCATCTGTTATTGAACTGAGCAATTCTGAAGCCCGGGGAAGGACATTACAATCCGTTCCCTTCGCCGGATTACTGTTGCTGTCATTCTGATCGATCGATATTGAGCTTCGCGTCGATCATTGCTTCAAGATAGGGCAAAATTCGTTCCAGTTCCTGATCGATTTGATTAATGACCTGGCGATAGGTTCGCAAACCTTCGCCAATAGGGTCTTTAATTGATAATGCCTTTGGCTTTTTTCCCTGGATATGAAATGCCTTGAGCAAGAATACATTTTCTCTAAATTTGGGAAAATAGCGATCGAGAAATTCTTTATGCTGATCCGCCAGGGCAAAAATGATGTCGGCATTAGCCACCATTTCTTCATTCAATCCTCTGGAGACATGGTTGGAAATATCCACGCCCTTCTCCCGCGCTGCAGCAATCGCATGCAGCGTGGCCGAATTGCCATTGATGCCTAATGTCCCGGCGGAGATGACTTTCAATCGATTCTTGTACTTGGGATACAATTTTTTCTTCAGCAGCCCCTCAGCCATCGGACTCCGACAGCTATTGCCGGAACAGACAAACAAAACGGTATACTGACTATTATCCTGATCTTTCATGGATCTGCTTTCCAATTTGCCTTTCCAATTCAAGCTCCGATATCACTCCCGCTCGAAGCAAGACAATTTCATTATCTCTAATTTGAACCACCGTCGATGCCGCCTTCGACCTGGCATAGCCACCATCGATAATGAGCTCCAACCGATCATCGAAATTGGCCACCACATCCTCGACGCTGACCGGATTCGGCTGTCCCGAGAGATTGGCGCTGCTTGACGTGATAGGAACGCCACACCGGTTGAGAAGTTCCAGACAGAACTTATGCCCGGGGACGCGCACCCCCAGGTAGCCATCGGCGCTTAACAGATGACATGGCACTCCGAGCCGCGCTGGCAGTACCAGAGTCAATGGCCCTGGCCAAAACAGCCGAGCCAAGCGCTCCGCAAGTTCCGACAGAACCACCAGTTGTCGCACCTGCTCCATGTTCCCGGCGATGACCAATATCGGTCGCGAACGATCCCGATCTTTAAGCTCGAACACCCGCTGCACCGAGGCAGCATTCAATGCATTGGCGCCCAGGCCATAGACTGTTTCCGTGGGATAGGCAATGACCTGGCCAGCTAAAATGGCTTGAGCTGCTTGATCAACAAGTTCGGCCTCGGGATGATCGGGATTGATTCGAATCAGCTTCATTGGATGCTTGTACCTCCGTGCGGTTGGCCCGCCAATTTTTGAAGCGCATGGTTATAAGCCTCGGGCGTATCGATGTCGATCCAGGTCTCCTGGGCCTCCAGAAAAACGGCTTCCATATCGTCCTGTTGAATCAGGCGCTGTACGGCCGCACTGATGGATTCTTTTTGAACTACCAATTGCGCTCGCATGGCATCGAAGAAGCGCGGCGTCAATTTAAAAATGCCGCAGTCGATGCCATTGTATGGGTGAATTTCTTTGCCAATATTGACAATCCGATTACCAACCACCTCGACTTTGGTCGCATCGTCCAGATCGAATATATCATTGACATTGGGATCCACCAGCAGCAGATTGCTGGAACTCTGATGATTCACCACCCGCTGCAGCGCTGGCACCGACACAATATGATCCGACATGGAGAGCAAAAATGGCCGACCATTCACCGCTGGTTCGGCCGCCAGGACCGAAATGCCATTACCACGACGCCAGTCGGGATTTTCGATAAATTCGACTTGAAACCCAAAGCGATCCGCCTGGCTCAAGTAATCAATAATTTCATGCTTTTGATAACCCACGACGATGACGAACTCGCAGATACCCGTGGCGGCGATGTTACGCATGATCGTCGCCAGGATCGTTTCGTCCGCAAACGGCAGCAGCGTTTTGGGCACCTGGTCGTTTTTGTTCCAGAGTCGACTCCCCATACCTGCCGCTACTATCACTGCTTTCATCGATTGTTCCTCATTGCAATTCGTGATCACGCCAGCGAGCGAATAAATGCCACCGCTCGCTCCACCGACTTCCCATCATTAAAGTAGAAACAGTTATGGAGCAGCCGTTTATAATCTTGTTGAAATGGCTGATGCTGAAGATTCTCCTCGATCAATTTCACAATAGCCTGGCTGCCATCATAAATCGTCGCATAGTTCATGATATTCATCTCATCGGGCATGTGGTGCAGGTCTTTGAAATCGGTGCGGATCACGATGATGGGCTTCTGCGTGATCAAATATTCATACAGAATGGACGACGTATCGCTGATCAAAATATCCGAGACCAGAAAATCGTTCATCGTATCGCTTTTCACCAGCGCCGTTGGATTGGAAAAATAGATATGGCGAATGCCATGCCAGCGGGCCCACCAACGAATGCGAGGAATGTATTTCCGATCGTGATGATGCGGCCGCACGATGAGGTTGAACTGCTGCGTGATCTCACGGGCAAAGCGATAGACGAACTGGTGCAGCGTTCCCGCGCCCCATTTCCAGGTCGGTGCATACAGCACGTTCTGGCGGCTGCGATCCTCGATGCCCAGTCGCTCCAGCTCTTTATTTCGGTCGATCTGGCCATTGACATAATCATCGAAGCGAGGATTGCCGATCTTGATCAGCTTCGCTTCTGGAATCTCAATCTTCAAATCATGCAATTTTTCCAGATGCTTGGGTCCCGCAATGTAATGATAGTCATAGCCCAATAGCAGATGTTCATTGGGACCATACGGTTTATCGCCAGTGCCGTGGCCGACGAATATGGTTTTGCAGCGCCGCCGATCCGAATGAATGGCCGCATTGGACATGGAAAGCACTATTCCCTCGAGTTTGTGCACGTTTTTGGTCGTGCATTTAACGAACGGTGGAGCATTCAAAAAAGTCTTCACCTGAGCCGAGGTATTGGCACCTGCCAGATGCCTTTTGAATTGAAAAATCCGCTTCGTCGATTTGGCAATAAATTTTCCACCAGCCGCTCGATAGATGGGCAACGCATAAGAATATTGATAGATTTGATTGGCAAAATAATAAATGTTCATTTCATCAGCTCATCGATTTTCGCTTTCACCCGCTGGCTGGCCTGACCGTCCAGTCCTGTAAAAAAATAATTTCGATACTCGGCTAATTTGGTCTTCATTTCACCAGTGGGGTTCAATGCCGATTCCACGGCTGGCAACAGATCGTCGGGCTGAAACATGTGCGGAAAGGCATCTTTCAGCCAGTCTTTCGGATCGATGGAGAGGATCGGCATGCCATCGCTGTGGGTCAAATTTTCATAAGGCAGAACATAGATGATGCCAAATTTCCCCAGCGCCAAAAATTCGTTCAACACACTGGACGTATCGCTGATCATCGTGTCCGCCAGAAAAAGATAGGGATAAATATCATAATCTTCTTTCGGAATCAGATAGACTTCTTGATGGCGCTTCGCCAATTTTTCATAAAACCGATGCTGGGAATGCGAGGCATATTTCCCGCCCC
>JAPDQM010000170.1:0-6501 GCA_034505795.1 Candidatus Zhuqueibacterota bacterium | reverse complement strand
CGTATTTCAATTTTTCAATCTGTTGCCCCGCGCAACGGCATTGCACAATGTCGAATTGCCCATGATTTATAACGGCACGCCGGCGCACAAACGTCGCAAGATCGCAGAGGAGGCGCTGGAGATGGTTGGCCTGGCCGACCGGATGCATCATAAGCCAAATGAGCTATCGGGCGGACAACGGCAGCGCGTGGCCATTGCTCGAGCGCTGGTGAATAAACCCAAAATCATTTTGGCGGATGAGCCTACGGGCAATCTCGATACCCGCACCGGTGAAGAGATCATGGAAATTTTTGAGAATTTGCACGAAAATGGCAATACCGTGATCCTGGTTACGCATGAGGAGTATATTGCCGAGCACACCAACCGTATCATTCGGCTGCGTGACGGCAAAATTGAACGTGATGAATCATTAAACTAATTGCTAGCCGCGACAGCCGCCGGCTTATCGCTATCCGTTGTAATGGTTGGTGGTGCTGCTGTCCGACCGATTATCACTGGCGGCTCCTGCCCATCTATTGGCAGGATCGTTGAATCACCTCTGAAAATTCATTAACATCGATTGCATATTATGCGATTACTGATTGATATTTGGGAGGGCATCAAAATTGCCTTCCAGGCGCTGCGAGCTAATAAAATGCGGTCAATCTTGACCACGCTGGGAATTGTGATCGGTATTACCACGGTCATTGGCATCCACTCGATTATTCAAGGATTGAATGCTGCATTTTATAATTCCATCTCATCGCTGGGCTCGGACATTTTATATGTGGGCAAGTTCTCGTGGATGTCTCGCACCGATTGGATCGAAGCTCGCAATCGCAAGGATATAACGCTGGAACGAGAAGTAAAGGCACTGCAGGAACAGGCCACATTGGTCAAAGCCATCGCACCGACAGTGGCTGCCCGGCGCACCGTCAAATACGGCAGCGAAAAGCTCTCTGATGTCACGATTCAAGGCACTACTGAGGCCTATTCGGTGACGGCGAATGTCATTCCCGAAGTGGGTCGAATGCTCACCGCCCAGGACGTGGAGCATCGACGCAATGTCTGCGTCATTGGCTGGGAGGTTGCCGACAAGTTGTTCAAAAATGTCAATCCTCTGGGCCGGCGGATTTTAATTGGCACTGATAGCTTTCATGTGATAGGCGTGCTGGAAAAACGCGGGAGCTTGCTGGGACACAATCTGGATACGGAAGTAATCATCCCCATTGGCGTTTTTTATAAGCTCTATGGGTCAAGGCGCTGGCTCACTATTCAAGTCAAGGTTGCCGACCCCAATCTGATCGAAGAGGCCAAGGATGAAATCACCGGTATTTTGCGACGGGTGCGCAAAGTAGCGCCGCATGAAGAGAACGACTTTGCAATTAATCAACAGGACATGATTGCCGACATGTATCATCGGCTAACGGGGGCACTGTATGCAGTGGCGTTCGGTGTTGGCAGTATTGCCTTGCTGGTAGGCGGCATCGGGATTATGAACATTCTGCTGGTCTCAGTGACCGAGCGCACCAAAGAAATCGGTATTCGCAAAGCCGTTGGTGCCAAGAATCGAGACATTATGTGGCAATTTTTGATCGAATCGCTGGCTGTTAGCTTTTTGGGCGGGTTCATCGGCATTGTGCTGGGGTTTGGATTGGCCAAATTAGTGGCTGCCACTACGTTTCTCTCGGCATCGGTCTCCCCTATTTCAGTGATCATTGGAGTGGTGTTTATTTTCGTGACCGGTATTGTTTTCGGCCTGTTTCCCGCCTATAAAGCGGCGAAATTAGACCCCATTCAATCGTTGCGTTATGAATAGGGAGCACTGGCCAGTGGTTAGAACTTCAAACAAATAAGAAGAAATTGATTCGCTATGGACATTAAAGAAAGTATCGCCGTTTCATTGGATGCATTGCGGTCGAATAAAATGCGATCCGCTCTCACCACGCTGGGCATCATCATTGGCGTTGTTACGATCATCGGCATGATGTCCATCATCCAGGGGCTGCAAAATTACGTCGTCGGCGAGATGAGTGTTTTGGGTCCCAACACCTTCGAAGTGCAGAGAGATCCGGCGATCCAGCTTGGGCACCTGGACGAGAAATACCGGAATCGAAAAATATTGACGATGGCCCATGCACGTGCCATTGAAGAAAACGCCACGCTGGTCCAATCTGTTGGCACATCCACCTGGGAATGGGGAGAAACGGTAAAATATGAGGATAAAAAAACCAATCCCGATGTAGTTATGTTGGGGGTCACCCCCGGTTTCCAGGCCACCTTCAACTATTTTGTCTCCGAAGGCCGGTTCATCAATGAATCAGACATCGACTACAATCGACCGGTTATTGTGTTGGGGCTGGATGTCGCCGAGGTTTTATTTCCTCATACCAATCCATTGGGTGAATACGTTCGTGTTGGTTCTCAAAAATTTCGGGTGATTGGCACGCTGGAGAAACAGGGAAGCCTTTTGGGAGAAAGCCGTGATAATCGTGTGCTGATTCCCATTTCGACGTTTCATAAATTATATGGCGACAAACGAAGCATCACGATTACCATCAAAGTGAAAGATGCGCGATCCATCGATGCCGCGATTGAACAGGTGACCGGCATTTTGCGAGCCGTCAGGAAAGTGCCACCTGGCAAACCAAATGATTTCGAGATTGTCACCAGCGAATCGTTGATTAATACCTTCAATGATATGACACGCGGGGTCAAATTGGGCGCAATTTTCATTGCTGCCATTTCGTTGATTGTGGGCGGCATAGGCATTATGAATATCATGCTGGTATCGGTTACCGAGCGGACGCGCGAGATCGGCATTCGCAAAGCGGTTGGCGCTCGTCGTGCAGATATATTGATCCAATTTATTATTGAAGCGATCATTCTGGGCAATGTGGGTGGTTTTGTCGGAATCATCATTGGCATCCTGGTTGGTGTTTTGGTCGGCGCAGCCACTCCCCTGCCCACAGCGATTCCCATCTGGGCCGTATTTTTAGGACTCGGTTTTTGCAGCATCATTGGGTTGATTTTTGGCGTCTATCCCGCCAGCAAGGCCGCCCGGCTGGATCCAATTATTGCGCTGCGCTATGAATAGCTCCTCTCGTTTGCAGCGAAATTTGAGATCCGTTTCGTGGCCAATTTCACGCGCGTGTTAAAGATAAGGTGATGCAGCAGGAGTCTTATCGTTTCACCCGGCAGGACAAGCGCGGTGATTGATTTAGCTCTCTTCGTCAAAGGCTGAGCGAAATCCTATCGAGTCTGATTTATTTATATCTTATGCAGATTTTTTTAATTCCTTCAATTCGTTGATAAAATCATCCGACTCAAACTGGGAGGAAAATCAATGGAATGTCAAGTCAAACGCATCGATGACGTGGACGTGATTGAAATCGAAGGCGAAATTATGGGAGGTGCAGAGTCACAAAAATTCCGCGATATCATTTATCAGGCTATTGAAGATGATCGGGTTTATCTGGTAGTGGATCTGGCCAAAGCGAAGTGGATGAATAGCTCCGGCCTGGGCATGCTTATCAGCGGATTAACCACTATTCGGAGCAGTGGCGGCGACTTGCGACTGGCCAATATGTCGGAACGGGTGCGTCGGCCATTGGAAATCACCAAATTAGAATCGGTGTTTTTAACCTACAATTCGGTGACCGATGCGGTCAATAGCTTTAAAACCAAATAGGAGAATAAACGCATGTCCCAAATTTCTCGCGAAGAACTATTAGCACGCTATCGCCGCGGCGAATCGCTTCACGGTTTAGACCTCACCGAGATTGATCTGTCGTATGAAAATCTCAAAGGGGCCGATTTCTCCAATGCAAATCTCACCGATGCTCATCTGCAAAATGCCAATCTGGAGCAGGCTAATTTCAGCCATGCTAACCTGAACAATGCTTTCCTCTTCGGCGCCAATTTGGCCAATGCCTGTTTCGATGCTGCCAACCTATCTGAGGCTAACCTCCAGGACACCAATCTGGAACAAGCGTCATTCAAACACAGTAAGCTGTTCCATGCCAAACTCTTCGGTATTCAGGCGCAGAATGCCAATTTTGAACAGGCCAATATCGTGGCTGGCCGCTTTAAACGCGCCGATTTACGTTATGCCAATTTCACCGCTGCCGACCTCTCCGGTGCTCATCTGGAACGAGCCGACCTGCGTCACGCCAGATTGGATCGTGCCAATCTCACCGGAGCGTTTATGACCAATACCTTGCTGGATGGCGCCAGCATGTCCGATGTTCAAACCTGACACGAGCAGCAACATACTCCTGATCAAGGGACCTGATTTCGTTGTGATTTGATGTTGACGCCATTGCCTCTATAGCAAATAATATCCGATTGGCAAGCCAGCTCAAGTAAATTCAAGGCGACTGCTGCTGCGCTGGCGGCGTTATTCGGTTGGATTCTGCGGACATTTGATTATACGCCTGTAGCCTGCTGGCCAGGACTTGCTGCAACTTTATGGACGAACATTTATCAGCAGATGCGTCTGTTTTAAGTCCAAACATAATATTTCAACCTCCTGTTCGCATCGTAAAAAGATTAAATTCGCCATTTCTCCTTGCATCATAAAATGACAAAAATATTATGCCTTTCCGGGAACAAATGTATTTCACATTTCATAAAAGATGGTCGGTTTGTTATCAACTGAAATTGAAGTGCTGAAGCAAAAATTAGTTCATCGATATGGAGTTTTGAATGGAACCAATAAAGACATTTACCATCGCCCCGAGCTTACCACCCAAATTGGCCGCATTGAAGAAAATCGCATATAATTTATTTTGGTCCTGGAACCATGATGCGATCGATTTATTTCGACTGCTGGACGCCGACCTGTGGGAAGCTGCCGATCACAATCCTGTCAAAATGCTCGGACAAATTCGACAGGAACGATTGGAAAAAATGGCCGATGACGAAGGTTTTTTATCACATCTGCAACGTGTCGCTGACAGGTTAGACAGCTATCTTAAGGAAGTCACCTGGTATCGTAAAACCTACTGCTGCCAGGAGGATATTAAGATCGCTTATTTCTCGGCAGAGTTCGGCCTCACCGAATGCGTGCCCATTTATTCCGGTGGTCTGGGGGTTCTGGCAGGCGACTATTTGAAATCTGCCAGCGAATTGGGGTTGCCGCTGGTAGGTGTGGGATTGCTATATCAAGAAGGTTATTTTCGACAATACTTAAATGCGGATGGCTGGCAAGGCGAATTATACCCCAAAAATGATTTTTATAACATGCCGATTGAGCTGCAACATCAAGCCGATGGCAGCCCCTTGTTGATTGATGTTGATTATCCTGGCCGGAAGGTCTTTGCGCAAATCTGGAAGGTTCATGTGGGTCGAGTCGCCCTGTATTTATTAGATACCAACATCCCTCAAAATAATGATGCGGATAAAGATATCACCGATGAACTCTATGGCGGCGATGATGAGATGCGCATCATGCAGGAGATCATGTTGGGCATCGGTGGTGTGCGTGCACTTAAGGCGCTGGGTTTGAAACCGGTCGTTTTTCACATGAACGAAGGGCATTCCGCGTTTTTAGCGCTGGAGCGAATTCGCTGCGCGATGGAAGATCATCAACTGGGTTTCGAGGAAGCCAGGGAACTTACCAAAGCCAGTAATATTTTCACCACTCATACGCCAGTTCCGGCTGGCATTGATCGGTTCTCGCCGCAGTTAATCGACAAGTACTTCAGCAACTACTATCCATTGCTCAAAATCAATCGCCAGGAATTTCTGTCCCTGGGAACACGCAATCCGGCTGATCCCAACGACAATTTTACCATGGCCATTCTTGCCATTCGCTTGGCTGGCCATATCAATGCCGTTAGCAAATTGCATCAGCAGACCTCCAAAGAAATGTGGCAGGATTTATGGCCACAGGTGCCAACGGAAGAAGTCCCGATAACCTACGTCGATAATGGTATGCACCCCAGCTCCTGGATTTCACGCGATATGGCCACGCTGTTTGATCGTTATCTGGGGCCCAATTGGATGAAAAAACCAGTCGATGTAACTATCTGGAAAAAAGTCGAACAAATTCCAGCCGAGGAACTCTGGCGGACGCACATTCGCCGCCGTGAACGGTTGGTGGCTTTTACCCGTGATCGGCTGCGCAAGCAACTTGAAAATCAAGGTGCCGTGCCATCCGAAGTCGCTCGCGCCGATGAGGTATTGAACCCCGAAGCGCTTACTATCGGGTTTGCGCGGCGGTTTGCCACTTACAAACGAGCCACGCTAATTCTGAAAGATAAAGCGCGATTGTCTCGGATTTTAAACAACGAAGACTTTCCGGTGCAAATCATTTATGCTGGCAAAGCCCATCCGAAGGATAACCCTGGCAAAGAGCTCATTCGCGAAATCATCCACCTGACCAAAATGGAAGAATTCCGCAATCGCATTGTATTCATCGAAGATTATGATATGGTAAGCTCTCGCTACCTGGTTCAAGGCGTTGACCTCTGGCTGACTACCCCGCGGCGTTTTATGGAAGCCAGCGGTACCAGCGGC
>JAPDQM010000169.1:0-6629 GCA_034505795.1 Candidatus Zhuqueibacterota bacterium | reverse complement strand
AAGCAAATGCTAGACTGGCACCAAAGAGTAAGCCCAAGCCGCCTACGGCTATGATCGATGCAATCACCACCAAATTCATAATCGACTCAATCCCCTTCGTTTATTCGAGATTTTATTGAACTATTTCAATTACGGCTCTTGCTGGACGTTTTTGGTTTTGAGGGTGCAATATACTTTTATTTACTGAAAATGTCAAGCAATTTTTTTGCCCCGAGGGTTCTAAAAAATAGATCCTCCCAGCGTCTCCCCGGAATACCACCGCCATCCCATAGCCAGCTTTGTCAAATAAATACCAGTTTCAGAAAACCACCTTCATGAATAGACCTCCCGCAACTTTGGAGATGGGCTTTACCTAATTTAATAAATCATCGGCTCAGTTCTGTTTCCCCTCGATTCTGATAACGTAGAAAACGCTGCCCATGATTTCAGCAAAAATTCTTCTTTGAATCCACCGGCCAATTTATTATATTTCAACCTGTCAATGAAGCATTTTCAGAATTCACTATCGGACATCAAAAAATGGTTCAATCAAACGTCTCGCGCTCTGGAAAAATGATTTTCTTGTATATGGGTTTAATCGTTTCAGGCCTTTGGCCATCATTCTCGGCAGCACAGACCAACCTCACCAGCGGCACGACCAGCCAAGCCGTTCGCGCCAATCTTAAAGCACCAGGTAACGACACGACAATGGGGCGCAGGTTTACGTTTCATCTCGGCGGCATTATTCGCGGCGATTCCACTCGAAAAAAATTGGCCCTGGTTTTTACCGGCGACCAATTTGCTGATGGCGGGGAACTGATTCGACGAGCATTAGCCAAATATCAAATCAAAGCCTCATTTTTCCTCACTGGCAATTTCTATCGTCATCCCGAATTTCAAGAAATTATTCAGGCACTCAAACAAGATGGCCATTACCTCGGTGCCCATTCGGATCGACATCTGCTCTACTGCACCTGGGAAAATCGGGATAGTTTGCTGGTAACCAGAGAGCAGTTTATAGCAGACCTAAAGCAAAATTATCTTGAATTAGCCCGATTCGGGATCCGTCACTCTGAAGCGCGATTTTTTCTTCCGCCATTTGAATGGTACAATCGTCGCATCAGCAATTGGGCGCAAGAGCTGGGCCTGACATTGGTGAACTTTACTCCCGGTACCAAATCGCACACGGACTGGACTTATCCCGAACTGGGGCCAGCCTATGTTCCCAGCCAGACCATTTTGCACAGCATTATGGCCTACGAGCAGAAATATCCCAGCGGCCTCAACGGTTTCATTCTGTTGCTTCATATTGGTAGCGATCCCAGAAGAACGGATAAATTCTATTCCCGGTTGGAACAGTTGCTGCAGTTCTTGGACGACAAAGGCTATCATTGCGTTCGCATCGATGAATTGCTCCAGTAGCTCGATCGCTCAATCTTACCACGGGGCGGCAAGCGCTAATCTTGTTTCCATTCCTGGCGCGAGGATCAACGCTGAAAGCGGATTGATTTTGAGCGCAATTTTGCCATCCATTGCCACGAACGAATTGCCCCCCAGCAGATCAACCCAGTTTTGACGATTGACCCGCAGTACCAGCGATTGGATGTTGTTCGAATTGTTAATGACCACAATAACCTGCTCATCGAGAGCATCTCTCTGAAAAACATAGAGCATTTTCTGGTTATCAATCACCAGATTTTTATAGCGTCCAATCATCAGCGATGGATGCTCCTGTCTAATTTTAATCACTCTTTTATAAAATTCAAAAACTCCCTGATCGAAGACCACACTATCCACCGGCCGGATTTTGCCATGCGGATGGCAGACTTCTGGTTCATAATTTAGATCGGGCCAGACCATTGGCTTACGACAATCGGGATCATCGCCACCCCACATGCCCGCCTCTGTGCCGTAATAGATCATCGGCGCGCCGGGCAGGGTCATTTGAATGGCGGCCACCAGCCGCAACCGATTCCACTCGGCTTCGTTCGGCTTGCGCACATTATAGTTGGGATTCTCTTTCGGCGCTGCCCAGTGATCGTACCACCGATCCGGATTCACGATCTGGGAGGCCAATCGATCCACATCATGGCTATCCATCAGGTTCTGGCAGACCAGGCTATGCTCCCAGCCATAATCGTTATAAATCTGCTGCAATGAATCCGCAAATGCTTGAGGCCCTATCTGTTGTTTTCGATCAATAAGAAACTGTTTGATCGCCCGAGCCACCCGATAATTCATCACCCCATCAAAAGCATCGCCCTGCAGCCAGGGTTTGGCATTCATCATCCTGTTATTCGGCCAATCTTCCCACCAGATTTCGCCGGTGATATAAGCCTCGGGATTGATCGCTTTCACCCATTTCCGAAAATCTCGCCAGAAAGCGATGTTCACCTTTTCCGCCACATCGAGCCGCCAGCCATCAATCCCTTCCGAGGGATCGCCGTCGCCATTGGGGTCCAGCCAGCGCTGGACAATCGCTCGGATGTGTTCCCGCGGACCGGTCACCAATCCATTTTGATCTTCCTTGAGCTCGGGCAAATCTTTGACACCGTACCAGCCTTCGTAATCGAATTCATTTTCTGGCGTATTCGGATCATCCCACCGCTTAATCGTGAACCAGTCTTTATAAGCCGATGCTTGCTGATTCTTCATCACATCCTGGAACGCCCAGAACGTCAGCCCGACATGATTAAACACGCCATCAATGATCACTTTGATGCCGCGCTGATGGCAGCTCTCAATCAGCTTCAAAAACAGGCTGTCCGCCGTGGTCCAGCGCCAGGTGCCTGGATCAGCCGGATTTTCACTGGCCCAGATGGCTCGATCGGTTTCAGGATCCGGGCCAAAATTGTTGTCGATATGATGATACATGGTGGCATCGTACTTGTGCAACGATGGAGCCTCAAAAATTGGATTCAAATAGATCGCGTTGATTCCCAGTTCTTGCAAGTAATCCAGACGATCCAGTATTCCCTGCAAATCACCGCCATACCGGCGCAGCCCGGCGCACCAATAGAAATCCTTCTGATACGTTTCCTCCCACGGCTGCAATTTGTACCAATCCGAGGTCCAGGGGTGGATTTGCCACTGGCTGGGCTGATGGTGGGGCCACCCTCCGACCAGATCAAGCAGCGCAGGATCGTTGTTTTTATCTCCGTTCCAGAATCGCTCCGGGAAAATCTGGTACCAGATGGCTTGTTTTGCCCATAACGGAACGGTTGGAACCATGTCTTTTTTTAGAGAGCGGCAATTCCCAATAACTATTAGCCCAATCAAACAAAGAATTGGAATTTTTCTCATGAGCCTTATCCTTGATTATGTTATCCTTTACTTATCGCGCGGATAGATGAAACCAATGAATTGCGATAGCAAATTTATGGCGATTTCCCAGATCTATATTTCAAACCAAACGGCTGAGTTTTTTTAAACCGTTGGCGCTTGCTGGCAATCAATCTATCGTATCCGCCAGACTTGAACTTCGAACTTCTCTAACAATGCTCGCGCGTTTCGATGGTCAATTTGCAACGCTTTACCAGTTGGAGCGCCCATCAATTTCGTTATTTTAGATAGCTCGATCGCGATCGGAAATTTGGCCAATTTTAACTGGATCGCTACATTTTTATGGGACAAATTCATGAGTACCAAAACAGCCTGCGACTGATTCCAGCGCAAAAATGACAGGACATCATCATTGTTATCATCTAAAAACTCGAAACCTCCGGTCTGCAGGGCATCATTGGCTCGTCGCAAAGCAATCAACTGCTGATAGAAATTCCAGAGCGAATGGGGATCAGCACGTTGCTCCTCCAATGAGACGCCATCGTTGTCCTTCAGTTCGGTCTGATCCCACCACGGACCGGTATTTTTATACCACAGCGCCATGCCCGGGCCTTCGACCGTACGATACCATTCGAATGCCTCTCGGGCTGGAATGTCATTCCCATCGGTGACCCCAAATTTGCCCATGCCATTGGCGCCTTTCATTCCCAGTTCCTGGCCATAATAAATGATCGGCACCCCCTTCAGCAATAAATTCAAAGCCGCGGCGATTTTCAACTTTTCGACGTCGCCATTTAGAGCGCTGGCGATTCGAGGCATATCATGATTCTCAATGAAGATAAATTGGTAGTAGCCCGCTGGAGTTGCCTGAGCCGTCTTGAACCACTGACCGGTTATCTCCTGGGCGTCAAATTTCCGAATGGCATGACCCAGCGGAAAAGCAAAGACACCGGTCACTTCAGCCTGGCGAAAATAATCTTCCCCGTAGCCCCATTCCGCCTGTTCTCCAACGATGATAATATCCGATCGGATGGCTCGCAACTCATCAAAGAGTGGCTTCCAAAAATTGGCCAGCAAACCAGTTAATTTGCCTTTGTAATCCAGATCATCCATGATGTGATCGATGCGAAAACCATCAATCCCGTCTTCAAAATCGCCATCTGCATTCGGATCGACCCAGTATCTGAATAGCCGATGATGATAATCTCGAACCGCCGGACTATAAAGATTGGTCGTGCAGACTTTAATGACTTTGCCATCGTAGGTCGGCAACTCTATCAAATTGAAGATTATCGAAACTGGCTTGGTATTATTTAGATCATCATAAAGGATATATTCGCTATACCGCGAGGATGGGTTCTGAAATGAATCTTTGTACCAGAGATGATCTTCGGTCACATAGTGTATTTCCATATCCATGATCAATTTCATGCCCCGGCGATGCATCTCTTTCAGTAGGGCAAAATAATCATCTTTGGTGCCGAATTCGGGATCAATCTCCTCAAAATCAATGGGAAAATAGTTATGATAAAACTCAGAATGATAAAGGGGAGATATCAGAATTCCCGTCGCTCCCAATTCTTGCAAATAATCGAGTTTTTCTCGAAGGCCATTGAGATCGCCATGCCCATCGCCATCGCTGTCGTAAAAGCTGCGGAGAAAGATGTGATAAAACACCTGAGATTCCAGAGTGTTTGACTTCTTCACTTGGGCGTTGCTTACGTGGTTCAGGCTATCAAATATCATAATCGCCGCAGCAATCAGAACAATTTTGAACATGTATTTCATTATTGGTCCTTGTTAATATTTTGTTGGAGTAACTGATTCCATCGCGAGAAGCGATGGAATCAGTAGGGCGGGATTCAATGACTGGAAATGACCACTTTCGCCTGCTTTAGTCCTTTGCTTGCTGCAATGATTTCAATTTTTCCAGTCGCATCTTTTTCCGAGCGAATGATGAGCATGGCTTTGCCGTTGAATAGCCGGCATTGATCCGCCACAAATGGCTCTAACGATTGCGGATTGCCGTTGCCTACCCCCGCAATAGCGGCTGGCCCCTGGAGAGTAAAACGCACCAGGTTATCTGCTTTGGGACAGGGATTGTGATTTTTGTCAAACGCCTCGACCAGAATGTAACTTAGATCTTCCCCGCTTGCCGCAATGATCGATCGATCCGGCGTCAATTTTAAATAGGCGGGCTGGCCGGCGGTGCGAACAACGGCCTCGCCAATTTTCTGGCCCTCTTTGTAAGCCACGGCCTTTAGCTCGCCCGGCTCATAAATCACTCGCTGCCATATTAAGCGATAGCGTTCGATGGGCACATCCGATCGGGGATTTTTCGATCTCGTGCCCAACGACTTGCCGTTCAAAAACAGTTCGGCAGCATCGCCATTGGTGTACACAAATACCGGGATCGCTTCTCCCTCTTTCCCCTCCCAGTTCCAATGGGGCAGAATGTGGATCGTTGTCTTATCCGGCGCCCAGTGGCTACGATAAAGATAATAGCGGTCTTTTGGAATGCCACAGAGATCGACAATGCCGAAATAGGAATTTCGTGACACCTGCAACTGAGTGATCTTGCCATCCCTTGCTCGCCAATCGTCATATGGCGTTGGCTCACCCAGATAATCGAATCCGGTCCAAACGAATTCACCGCAGACATAACGATCCTGCTCCTGCCACACAAAATTGTCTTCCGGCAGATCCGCCCACCAGGGCGCATGAAAATCATAAGAGCTGACCTGACGCGAATCCGTGAAATCGATTTTATGGATTGGCAAGGGCAATTCGTAGAATCCCCGGGTGCTCACGGTGGAGCCGGATTCGCTGATAATCACCGCCTTGCTCGGCTCGGCATTGCGCGCCGGCAGATAACGCCGCATATAATTCCAGCTATGCACATCGTAATAGTCGAAATGACGCCAGTGCACCGTATTGGGCATGTCGCACGCCATGGTCACTGGGCGCGTGGGGTCGTACGTTCGGACATAGCTGACCATGGCCTGCAACTTTCTCAAGCCGCCATTGATGTTGGGCTGAATATCCCGCATCTCATTCCCCACACTCCAGATGATCACCGAGGGATGATTGCGATCCCGCAGCACGAAATTTCGGATGTTGCGCTCGCCGAACTCGAAGAAATCAGTCTCTGGCAAAATATCGGCTTTCTCATCGTATTTGTCGAACGCCTCATTGAACACCAAAAATCCCATGCGATCGCACAGGTCCAGTAGTTCTGGCGCGCACACATTATGGCTGGTGCGGATGGCGTTGCAGCCCATCTCGCGCATGATCTCCAGTTGCCGCTCCATGGCCCGTGGATAAAATGCCGCACCTAACGGCCCATGATCATGATGCAAATTGACGCC
>JAPDQM010000168.1:0-6684 GCA_034505795.1 Candidatus Zhuqueibacterota bacterium | reverse complement strand
ATATCAAATCGGCGCCGCCGCTGGCTTGCCTGGCACGGAGCAGATTAAGGAGATTTTGGATCAATTGTAGCAGCTAACAAACCAGGTTTTTAATAAAAACCTGGTTTGTTGGTTTTGATAAGCTTGGTCATTGCGAGCATCCTCCAGCGGGCGGAGACGAAGCAATGCCTTCTTTGGCACTCCCTAACACAGGATGGCTTCGCTTCCAGACTGTGTGAAAACGGCTGAATTCGCCGTCATTCCAAACGGAGCGCAGCGGAGTGAGGAATCTCTATATTTAAAAGACATCTTAGCTTGAAGAGATTCCTCGCTCCGCTCGGAATGACGGTTAGTACAAGAGATTCCACATCGCTCCGCTCGGAATGACGGTTTGTACAAGAGATTCCACATTTTCACACCGTTTATTCGCTCGCAATGACTGGTGCTGGTACATCACCAACGAAGAACATCTTCCGGCTATCCATAATTTATTAGTCAGCCTGCGCTCAATCGTCTGCTCATAACCCATTCTGTTATGATTTATGGCGAAAATTCACCGAAGCTCACCGCAATCATCACTTGCTCAAGGGTATGGCCCAACGGCTGGCGCAAATGGCCGGATCAATCCAGGTTGTATTTGGCTTCCACTCGGATGCTGATGCCCCCGCGCGGCAGGAACTCGCCGACAACCACCGCCTGGCGCGGCTGGCAGGCAGCCACAATATCATCGAGCACACGATTCACCACTTCTTCATGAAACGTACCATAATTGCGAAAGGAAAAGAGGTACAGCTTCAGCGATTTGCTTTCGATACAGCGCTGATTTGGCACATAGCGGATGGTCAAGTGACCAAAATCGGGCTGCCCCGTCACCGGACACAGCGAGGTGAATTCCGGGCAATCAAAGGTGATCCAATAGTCCCGATCCGAATAGCGATTGGCAAAGGTCTCCAATCTGGCCGCATCGGGCGACTCGGGATAGCGCTGCTCACTGCGCTTCAATATCGTCAATTCCGGATATTGCTCTTTGGTCATCGTCATCTCTTTCGTCTGACATGATTGATAGGATACTCATTAAGGCTTATTTTTTCATGCCAAGCCCGCAGGCGTCTCCTCATTGTTTCATGTCCTGAGCTTGCTGCAGTTGCAGGCATGACAGGAGTGATGGAACTTCTAACCCGTGACAAATACGGATTATCTCTTTTAAAACTTATTCGTGAAAAGCCCTTGGCGTTCGTGCGCTGGGGAGCTCGAATCACGACAGCAACGGATCGGCAATCCCTGCTTCCTGAAAACCCTTTTGGCGCCACTGACAGCTATCGCAAGCGCCGCAGGGTTTACCGTTGGGCAACGGATCGTAGCAGCTAAAGGTCAAGCTGTAGTCCACACCCAGATGATGGCCGGTGCGGATGATATCCGCTTTGGTCATCCGAATCAACGGCGCATGAATCTTGAATGGCTGCCCCTCGGCGCCAGCACGCGTTCCCAGATTGGCCATGGTTTCGTATGCGGCAATGAACTCCGGCCGGCAATCGGGATAGCCAGAATAGTCCACCACATTGGCACCAATGAAAATATCCCGGGCAGCGATCGTTTCCGCCCAGGCCAGCGCAATGGAAAGGAAAATAATATTCCGCGCCGGCACGTAGGTGACCGGAATGGCAGCAGAAATGGCTTGAATATCCCGAGATTTGGGCACTGCCAGTTCGGACGTCAAAGCGGAACCGCCGATGGCTCGCAAATCCACTGCGACCACCAGATGGCGGATGACGCCCAAAAATGCAGCGACCGCTCTGGCAGCCTCCAGTTCCCGCTGATGCCGCTGACCATACTGAAAACTAATGGCATAAATTTCAAAGCCCTGATTGCGGGCAATAGCCAATGTGGTGGTGGAATCGATTCCTCCGCTGAGCAACACCACTGCTTTTCTGGTCATTTCACACTCCTCTCTGATTGGCGGGCCAGATGTATTTGTGAAGCTGCAATTGTAAACGAATTGGGCTACCGGCCTGAAGCACCCATTCGGCCAGCAGGCTCGGTGGCACAGCCCCATGAACTGGTGACATGAGGATCGCCGCACGAGCAGGCAAGTGGTATTTTTGGATGACAGCCAGCGCCCAATCAAAATCCACTCGCGATGAAATGACAAATTTTACATTATCCGTTGAGCGCAGGCGCCGGATATTTTCCCAATCCGTTCTTTCGTGTTCCCCGCTGTCAGGACATTTGATATCCATAATCCGAACGATGGGAGGTGATAATGGTTCCAGGCTCAGGGTGCCGTTGGTTTCAACCAGCACCTGCTTGCCCCTGCCAATCAATTCACGAGCAAGATCGACCGTTTCTGATTGCAACAGCGGCTCGCCGCCGGTAATCTCCACCAGATTGCAGCGATATGGCTCAATCGCTGCGACAATGGCAGCAACCGACATGCCTCTCCCCTCTTCGTATGCATAGCGAGTATCGCAGTAGCGACAGCGCAAATTGCAGCCGGTGAGCCGGATAAAGATGCACGGCAATCCCGCAAACGTCGATTCGCCCTGAATGCTATAAAAAATTTCATTCACTATGATCATGATTCTTCGTAGGTCGCAACATAGTTCTCTGACTCCCCGACAGACACAGCCATGACTCGCAATGGCGGCGGGATGCGCTGTTTTAATGAATCAAAGATAAACTTAGCCATATTTTCGGAGGTCGGATTGACGTGATCGAACGGAGCCACTTCATTCAGAAATTTATGATCAAAGGCATCGACGATTCCATGAAGTTGTCGCTTCAATTGTTTAAAATCATAAACCATGCCCAGCGCATCGACAGCTTCGCTTCCAATCCGAGCAGTCACTGTCCAATTATGGCCATGCAGATTTTCACATGGGCCCTCATAATTGCGAAGTCGATGTGCGGCGGAAAATCTGGTGGTGACACGAATTTGGTACACGAAAAATATCCTCCTGTATTTATCAACCTTTCGTCGCTTCAGAAAGGTATCGTCATTTGCTATATACAAAGGTCATCAAAAAAGTTGAATTTCTTTAATTGCTGGCTGAATAACCGATGCCTGAAATTCATTGTGCCTCAATTTTTTCATCGTCAATGGAGATTGCCAATTGCATGCAGTGGCAATCTTTGTTTCCGATGCCTTTGGCAATGACTGGTTTTTACCTGACGATTAAATAATAATCAATTTTTATCAATTAATCAACACAAAAATTGGCTTCTTACCAGACAACTAATCGCTCGTATTTCCCAAGGTCTCGAAGATAAAAATATTTAACTTGAATCTCACTTTTTTATTTTCTATATTAAGCTGCTTTGATGCCAAATAAATAGACTTGCTGCTGAAACTTTTAGCCATTGGTCTCGTTTCAATAGCACAAAAAATTAACCGACTAAATTTTTTAGTTTACAGGAGGGATTATGAGCGCATTAGAAAAAGTGATTGGCGTCTTTCTATCACCTAAAAAGACTTTTGAAGCGATTGATCAACGGCCGGATTGGGTGGTTCCACTGATCATTATTCTTTTCATCATTTTGGTTTTCACCATTGTGACAGCTCCGGTTACCATTCCAGAACAGATGGAGAAGCAAAAAGAACGGATGGAAGAACGAGGGATGAGCGACGAACAAATTGAAACGGCTTTGGCAACCGGCGAAAAATTCGGCAAAATTATCGGACCAATCGGAGCAGTCATTGGAACTGTTGTGATGCTGCTTATTTTTACGCTCATTTTGTGGTTTGTCGGTAATATCCTGCTGGGCGGTCAGACCAGTTTTGTCAAGATGTTTTCGGTGTACAATTACTCGTCGCTCATTGGGATGGTAGGGATGCTGCTGAGTATACCCATTATTTTGAGCAAAAAAACGGCCAATGTTCACTTCAGCCTGGCATCATTTCTATCTGAAGATCAATCCAAGACGCTACCCTATCAAATTTTGAAACAATTTAGCGTTTTCTCAATCTGGCAGTTCGCCGTATTAGCCATCGGGTTTGCTGTGATTTATAAATTTTCCATGAAAAAATCGGCCTGGACCATGGTCGTGCTATTTCTGATTGCTGCTGCCCTGGCCGTGACCTTTGAACGAATTTTTGCAAGCTGAAATTTTGATGATCGAAGGAGTTGATAAATGAAGCGGTTAATTTACCAGATAGCGCTTTTCTTGCTCATTACAGTCGTTACGACTGCGGCTCAGCAAGGGAAAAGGCTGTCCTTGACTGAATGTATCCAGATTGCGCTGGATAAAAACTCGCAGTTGAAAAATGCTGCCCGAGACATCCAATTGGCCGAGGCAGATGTGACCAAAAGTCGAGCTGCATTGTTGCCTTATATTGACGCCAATTTTTCCTCGGGACGATTCATCCAGGGCGAACGGCTGCGCAAAACCGATGTGCCAGTCGGTATTGATCCGGAAACCGGAAAAATTCTTTATGAGCAGAAAGAGATAATTCAAAGCAAAGTGGAGCGTAATTCGCATCGGGCATCGGTACAGCTTACGCAAAATTTGTGGGACTGGGGCCGAAGTTGGTTCCAACTGTCACAGGCAAATTTGCTAAAGCAAAGCAAGGAACTGGCGCTGCATGATCGCCGAAACTATGTCATTTACAACGTGGAAGAAAAGTACTTTGAACTCCTGAAGGCAATCAAATTGGGCCAGGTTTACGAAGAGGCAGTGAAGCGCAGTGAAGAGCAGCTCAATCGCACCAGGAGCATGCACGAGATTGGTTCGGTGGCTCTAGCCGATGTTTATAAAGCCCAGGTTGCTCTAGGTACCGATCAGATCAATCTGATTAATCAGCGCAATGCCATTATCATCGCGAAAACAAATCTGAATAATGCCATGGGCCTCGACCCCAATTCGCCCATTGATGTTGAGGATATTGCAATTGAAAGCCTGACGCTGCCTTACACCTTCGACAGTGCATTGGACCTGTCGCTGCAGCGAAATGCCGAACTTAAAATGTTCGAATTGAATGTCAAGAATTATGATTACGGTCACAAAATCGCGAAACTGGCCTATCTGCCCACAATCGGCGGGGCTCTCACCTATTCCCGGGACAACGAATATTTCAATCGCGTCTATAATAAAAACCTGGATCAAAATTATGTCGCGACCATTGGCTTGCAGATGGATCTAAATATCTTCAAAGGTTTTGCCGACAAAGCCGAAGTGACGCGACAGAGCCTTAGCTACGCGAAAGCGCAAGAAGATCTGACTGAGAAAAAGCGCCTGCTAAAAGCCGAGGTGACCCAGGCATTCAATATTTTAAAAGCCAACAAGGAAATCGCGGACATCAATTCAATTAATCTGGAAGCGGCCAATGAGGATTTGCGATTGGCGCAGGAGCGTTACAAGATCGGCGCGGGCACGCTGCTGGAAGTGATCGATGCGCAATATGCTGTCACCCAGGCCCGCAGCACGCTTGTAACTGCCCGCTATAATTATCAAATTGCTCTGGCCTATCTCAAATCGCTGATGAATGTACTCGAAGAATAGATCATAGAACTGCCTGGGTAAGGTTGCGCTAAAAGCCAGGCAGGAGCAGGCAACAGAACCATCAAGCAAAGTATCCAAAAATCTGTCAGCAGGAGAAAGAAAATGTCTCGAAAGAAATGGTTTATCGTCATTGGAGTTGTGGTGATCATCGCCATTTTGGTGATTGTCAATTTACGTAAAAGCAAAGGCGGAGAAATTCCGGTTCAGGTTGGAAAAGTGACGCGAGGCGATATCACGCAGATTGTATCTGCTTCTGGTAAGATTCAGCCCGAATTGGAGGTAAAGATATCGGCCAACATCAGCGCCGAAATCATCAATCTCTTTGTGAAAGAGGGCGATCAGGTGACCAAAGGCCAGCTTCTGGTTGAATTGGACCGAACCAAATATGCCGCGGCTGTCGATCGGGCTCGTTCCAATAAAAAATCGCGCGAAGCCAGCTTGCAGAAAGCGAGGAGTGAGTATAAGCGGGCATCGGATCTCTATAGGCAGAACCTGACGTCACAGGCTGAACTGGAAAATGCCGAGGCCAATCTGAAATTAGCCGAGAGCCAACTAGAACAGGCCGAGGCCGACCTCAAGCAAGCAGAAGATGATCTGACCAAGACGAAACTATATTCACCCTTGAATGGCACCGTGACCGTTTTGAATAAAGAAGTGGGTGAGATTGCGTTGGGTTCCATGTTCCAGGCTGATGTCATCATGATTGTCGCCGATCTATCGCGCATGGAAGTGGTTTCAGAAGTAGATGAAAACGACGTTGTACTGGTATCGATAGGTGACACCGCCAGCATCGAAGTGGATGCCATTCCCGATACGACGTTTCGAGGCGTGGTCTCCGAGATCGCCCATTCAGGCACGATTCGGGGCCGCGGGACGCAGGAAGAGCTTACCAATTTTGATGTGACCGTTGCGGTGATCGATGAAGTTAAGAAACTGCGTCCGGGCATGACCGCCACCGTCGATATTGCCACAGAGAAGCACCGAAATGTGCTGCGCATCCCCATCCAGGCGGTTACTGTACGAACCCCTGAGGAAATAGCCAGCACTCCAGAAAAAGTAAAAACTGCTACTCGAAAAAAATCGTCACCCCCAGAAAACGCTGCGACGGATGAGTCAAAAGAAACAAAGGGCGTTGATCAAAAGAAAAAGAACTCTGTCGAAGTAGTTTTTGTGGTTAAGGATGGTATTGCCAGCATTGTGCCGGTAAAA
>JAPDQM010000167.1:0-6751 GCA_034505795.1 Candidatus Zhuqueibacterota bacterium | reverse complement strand
GGTATCATTATTGCCAGAACTCGCCACAGCCACACGCGCGCTTCAACAAGCGATGGTCGCTGCGCCGCGAGTGAAGCTGATCGAGCAACTGGCGCAGAATAAATTAACGGCCAAGGTACGGCATTGGCAAAAGGGCTCAGGTTCATTGCTGGGGGTGCCGTTGATTTCAAACGAGCAGGTGATGGGACTTCTGTTCGCTGTTAAGCATGAGGAATATGGGTTTTTGCCGGACGACAGCATCGTGATGGCGGCTTTTGCGAACCATGCGACTCTGGCGATTGAGAACGCCCGTCTGGTAAAAATGTCGCTGGAGAAGGAGCGGTATGTGCAGGAGCTGAAAATTGCCCACGAGGCCCAGATGAAATTACTGCCTCGAACCATGCCGCAGCCAGAAGCGCTGGACATTGCTGCTGCTTGCATTACGGCCAATGAAATCGGCGGCGATTATTTTGATTTCTTTGAATTCGACACCAGCCGGCTGGGGGTCGTCATCGGTGATGTCTCAGGCAAAGGCCCAGAAGCTGCATTCTACATGGCCGAAGTGAAAGGGGTGCTCGAATCGCTGGCGACGATCTATCGTTCGCCCAGGGAGCTTTTGATTCAAGCCAATCGCTTGCTGTTTCAGACATTCGATCGCAAAACCTTTGTCAGTCTCTTGTATGGCATCTATGATTTGCCAACTCGTCAATTTACGTTTTGCCGCGCCGGTCATTGCCCGTTGCTTTATTGGAGTCAACACCAACAGCAGGTCTATTTGATTGAACCAGGTGGTATGGCTATCGGTCTGGACAGCGGCGTGCAGTTTCAGGCCACGCTCGAAGAAGAGCAGCTTACCTGTCATCCTGGTGAGGTACTGGTTCTCTTTACCGATGGCGTGACTGAAGCTCGAAATCGTCAGCATGAGGAATATGAAGAGCAGCGGCTGTGTCAAATGATAAACCGGCTGCACGATCAGGATGCAAAAGAAATCAAAGCCAGACTGCTGCAGGACATTGCCACGTTTGTTGGTGATCATGAGCGGCATGATGATTTGACTCTGGTGATTTTAAAGGCACAATAGATTTTTTAATTGCTTATTAGTATTAAATTTTATATATTGCGACAGCTTGAATTGTTAATGAAAATAATCATCGATTTCAAATTGGCTGACAACCAGCGGTAGATATGCGCTTGCCGAACTTAAGACATCAGCATGAGGGATGGATCAACCTTCGGTGGTGGTAGGCATGAGAATCGAGATAGACAGGTCAAAAAATCGAGGTAAAAAATCATATCATTTCGCGGATGAACCCTGGCGGAATCTTGTGTTTAAATCTAAATGGGAGCGTCACTATGGAATCATTTGAAGTTACCAAAAAGGATCATGATGATATTGTCGTTCTTTACATAAAAGGCTATCTGGACGCGCATACGGCGCCAGTTTTGGAAAATCAATTGCAGTCTTTGACAGAGGAACAGCGCTACAAAATCGTTGTGAATTTCAAAGATCTGGCATATATCAGCAGCGCGGGTTTGGGAGTCTTTATGGGATTCATCGAAAATATCCGGGAGCACCAGGGCGATATAAAATTGACCAATATGAATCCTAAGATCTACCGCGTATTTGACCTGCTGGGCTTCCCCACCATCTACGATATCCTAGAGGATGAGCAGCAAGCTATCGTGAAATTCGCACGTTAGTGCGGTACATTAGATTGGAGAGCATCGTGTCCACTGATAAAATAACATACCAATTGAAGATACCCAGTCAAACGGACAATCTGGAGCTTATTCGCCTTTTTGTATCAGCGGTGGCAGCCAAGGTGGGTTTTGGGCCAGATGATATCAGCAAAATCGAGTTGGCAGTTGATGAAGCCTGTGCCAATGTGATCAAACATGCTTATAGCAAAAATTTGAAACAGCTTATTGAATTGGCAATTGAGATTGACTATAAAAAAATCTCAATCATAATTACCGACCATGGTAAAGGGTTCGATATCAAAAAACTACCTCATGGTGATGTGAAAGAATATCTGGCTGAAATGCGTGTCGGCGGGCTTGGCATTTATTTGATGCGGGCGCTGATGGATGAAGTTGAATTTGACTCTCAACCCGGAGTGCAAACCCAGGTAAAAATGTCGAAATATTTAGTAAAAGCTGATCAGGTGGAGTTGGTACAGGAATAGATGATAGCAGCAGAAACAGTTGACAATAATGCCGAAAATTTCGGTGGGGATGAAGAAAAAAATGGCGCTGGACGCCTCCTCGACGAAAAATTAGTAGAACTGCAATCGCTGTTTGAGCTCAGCCAGACGCTCAATTCCTCACTTAATCTCAAGTCCATACTCGACAATATGCTGCTAACGCCCATGGGCAAAATGATGCTGAGTCGCGGCATTGTTTTGTTGCATCAATCTGGTGAACAATTTCGAGTCGAAACCCTGAAAGGGCTTGCCAGAGAATTGATCGGCCAGGTTATTGAAATCAGCCCGATAATCTCCACACCTGTTTCTATTGAGCAGTTTCAGCGGGCTCAGGCCAAAGGGATTGAATTTTTTATTGCCAATCATATTGCGTTTCTGTTACCAATTCGTAGCAGCGACAAGACGTTGGGATTGATTGGATTTGGCAAAAAAATTTCTGGCCGGCCGTTCTCGCCCTCTGAATTGGATTTTCTGCAATCACTGTCCAACATTGCTGCCACCGCCATCGAAAACGGCCTGATGGTTATGAAACTTCAGGAGGTCAATCGCCGGCTGGATAAGAAAATCCAGGAACTCAATACCCTGTTCGATATCAGCAAGGAATTGAATTCCACCCTGGACGCCGACAAAATTTTGAACCTGCTGAGCTTTGTGGTAATGGGCGAGATGCTTGTCAATCGTTGCCTGATCTATTTGCGGCTGAACGAAGATCTCGAATTGGTCATGTCCAAAGGCCATCGAACTGATGAGGAGTTGCAGCCTTTTCGAGAGGCAAGTGTTTTGCAGGCATTGCGGCAGATTACGCAGCCTATGGATCTGGCCAGTCATTCGGATCTTGCACCGGAACTGTCCGTTTTCGTTCAAGCTGGCTATCGGGTGATTGTGCCGATGCGCATTCAGAACCAGACTCGCGGGCTGCTAACTGTCGGCGAGCGGATCACCCGGACTGCGTTTCAGGATTATGACCTTGAATTCCTTTCCACGCTGGGCAACGAAGCCATGATCTGTCTGGAGAATGCACGATTGTTCAAAGAGACGCTGGAAAAACAGCGGCTGGAAGAGGAATTGGCCATCGCTCGAGAAATTCAGCAAAAGCTATTGCCGCAAGAGTGTCCACGTCTTGACGGTTATGAGATTGCCGCCATTAACGTCCCCAGTCGTCAGGTGAGTGGGGACTATTTCGATTGCGTGAAATTGAGCCCCCATAAAATTTGCCTGGCCATTGCTGACGTTTCGGGTAAAGGAACTGGTGCCTCGCTGCTAATGGCCAATCTGCAGGCAACCCTTCAGGCGCTGATGGAGGCCAACTCGTCGCTCACCGACATCGCGGCCAAAATCAATAATCTAATCTATCGCAACACCTCGTATGACAAGTTCATTACTTTTTTCTTTGGTGTGCTGGATCTGCAGCAAAATTGCTTTAGCTATGTCAATGCCGGCCATAATCCGCCGCTGCACCTGAAAGCGGATGGATCGGTGCAGGTATTGGAGCAGGGTGGACTTATTTTGGGAATGATGCCCAATATGCCATATCAGCAAGAGACAGTCTCGCTTCAGCCGGGGGATTGGATTATCATGTATACGGATGGTGTGACGGAAGCCGTCAACAATGCTGATGAAGAGTTTGAGGAGCAGCGATTATTAGCCGTGGCTCGAAATAATCTTCAGGCAACTGCTGATCAGATGCAAGAGCGAATCCTGCAAGCGGTGCAGCAATTCGCTGAGAATCAGCCGCAGCATGATGATATTACGCTGCTAATTTTAAAAGCGAAAAGTTCAATTGCATGATGTGATTTATTAGATGAAGAGAGGATCAGGAATGGCTTCGATTTTGGTTGTGGATGATGACAGCAATATCCTTTATTTTTTATCCAAAGTGCTGGGATTGAACAAGCATGAATTGACTCTGGCCAATGGCGGTCAAGAAGCTCTGCAACACATTGCTGCTAATGACTTTGATTTGATTATTTCCGATTTACAAATGCCCCTGGTCAGCGGCTTTGAAGTGCTGCAGGCTGGCAAAAACAAAAACCCTCATACCGAGGTCCTCATCCTAACGGCCTATGGTAGTATCAAATCGGCGGTGCGAGCGATGAAGCTCGGGGCGTTCGAATATCTATCCAAACCAATTGATGTTGAAGAACTGCGGCTTAAGGTGGAGCAGGCGTTAGAACATCGCATGATGAAGATCAAAATCGAGCAGCAACAACAGAAGCTGGATGAATACCATGCGATGATTCAGCGCGATCTGCATCTGGCGGAACAGGTGCAACAAAGTCTGGTTCCGCTGCCCATTTGCAATGAGGTCATTGAGATGGGGCTCAAGCACCAGCCCATTATCGGCGTGGGAGGTGATTTTGCTGATATTTACTATAATGGTGCCCGCCAACTCTATATTTCAATGATCGACATTACAGGTCATGGGATCACCGCGGCATTGCTGGTTAATCGTATTTGCAGTGAAATCCGTAATCTGGTACGCGATGGATTGGAGCCTCGGGAGATTCTGTATGAGGTCAATAATTTTGTCATCGATATGTTCCATCGAACGGGCATGTTTTTGACGATGTTCTCAGGCAAAATTGATTTCCAGCAACATCAATTTACTTATGCCGGCAGCGCACACCCGCCACTAATTTATTATCAAAAAATGTCAGGCGATTTTTTGAAATTAGCCTCCCAGAATATGATTATCGGCTTTGAAAAGCAGCCTTTGCCTACGTTTGGTCAGGATAGCCTCCCTCTCACAGCCGGCGATCAACTGTTTTTCTACACCGATGGGATCATTGAAGCAGAAAATGGCCAGCGTGAGCCTTTTGGTTTTGAAAGATTGCTGCAGGTCATCCAGCAGAACATCCACCAGTCCTCTCAGGAAATCGTGGATATAGTGGTCAATCATCTTTATGACAATAATTTCACGCAGGTGCGAGATGATATTTTTGTCATTGCCGCCAAAATAAAATAAGCTGTGCGCACCGGGAACAATTTTAGTAGCGTAGTCGTTGGAAAAAACCAATCATCGCACAAGTAATTGCCGGCGATGCAGCAATGAAAGTCTTCGCCAGCAGTGACTTCAGCAGAATTTTCAGATGTCGTTGCTACTGGCAAAATTCACCTGATACGTAACGATCGAATATCAGCAAATTGCGTAAGTTCATACTCTAAGTTAGGAATTCAAAATGAATCAACAACGAGTCGATTTGCAGCGAGATGTGATTGACGCCAGCTTTAAGCAGCCAATTGTGCTGGATTTTTGGGCGGAATGGTGCGCACCCTGTCGCATGTTGGGGCCAGTGCTGGAAAACTTAGCCAAAGCAGCGGGAGACCGCTGGAAACTGGTTAAAATTAATACCGAACTTCAACCGGAACTGGCGATGCAATTCGGCGTTCAGAGCATACCGGCCGTAAAAATGGTTGCAGATGGCGCCATTATCGCGGAATTTGTTGGCGCATTGCCTGCGGCACAAGTCTCTCGCTGGTTGGAAGAAAATCTGCCGACCAAATCCAAAAATGCGGTACAGCAGGCTATTCAGGCACTGGAAAGTGGCGATGTTCGAAGATCTAAATATCTGTTGCAGATGGCGCTGGATGAAGATCCAAAAAATAATGATGCCAAAATCATCCTGGCGCGATTGAAATTTGACGAGAATATTGAGGCCGCAATGAAATTGGTGGAGGATGTCGAACCACCTCATCCCATGTTCGATCAAGTCGAAGCCATTCGAAATCTCCATCGCCTGCAATCCAATTTCCACGAGCTGAAGAAGAAGGCTGTTCATAACTCTGAAGCGTGGTCGTTGTACCTGGCGGGAATTGAAGCCATCAAGCGGCGGGATTACGATGCGGCTTTGAATTCATGGATTGAATCCATTATGCTCGATCGCAGTGTCGATGACGATGGGGCTCGAAAAGGCTGTGTAGCGCTCTTTTTGCTTTTGGGTTCAGAACATCAACTCACCCAAAAATATCATCGTCGTTTTTCTTCGGCTCTTTTTTAATTCAAAGCTGAAATTCAGCACCATAAAATAAACGCCCATCTTTGGGCGTTTTTGTTTGAAATGCAATTTAACCCATAAAGCGCTTGTAATTGCACCAAGAATTTGCTAAATTATGCCCTGGCGTTTATGTCAAGAAAATTCGGTTATTGGGAAAAGACCTCGAATCGCTTGGTTCATAATCAAGCCAAAACCATCTCGGTTCATGAAAACTGAATTTAATCTTATAAAACGAGCCATCCCTCGCCAGGATGCCCGCACCAAAGTCACGGGTCAGGCCATGTTTGCGGATGATTATAACCTGCCTGGTCAGCTTTTTGGGGTGATGGTTCGCCTGCCTGTGGCTCATGCCAGAATTCATCGTATCGACTATTCTGCTATTCACTCGGATCCTGCCATTGTAGCCATCTGCGATAGCAATGATATCCCTGGCGCCAAAAAAGTGGGCGTGGTGAAGGCCGATCAGCCGATCTTCGCCTTCGAGAAAATCGTGACTCCAGGCGATGTTGTCGCCATGCTGTTAGGCGAGTCTGAAGAGCAACTATTTCCGTTACGAGACAAAGTTCGGGTGGA
>JAPDQM010000166.1:0-6870 GCA_034505795.1 Candidatus Zhuqueibacterota bacterium | reverse complement strand
GGGGAAAGCCGGGACTGACCGGTCGCTCGCAGCGACCGGTCAGTAAGAGAAGCCGGTGGGGAAAGGCCGAACTGACCGGTCGCTCGCAGTGACCGGTCAGTAAGAGAAGCCGGTGGGGAAAGCCGGAACTGACCGGTCGCTCGCAGCGACCGGTCAGTCTTTGGATGGATAAAATTGTGGCAGTTACGGCACGAGTACCATTTTCTTTATTTCCCGCCAGGCGGGAGTGATCAATTGATAAAAATACACCCCTGCGGCAAAGCCCGTGGCATCCCACTTCACGGTGTGGCGCGCGGGTAGCAATTCTTCATCCACCAGCGTCGCCACGTTCTGGCCCAGGATATTGAATATGTCCAGTCGCACGTGGGCTCGTTCCGGCAGATCAAAGGTGATCTCAGTGGCTGGATTGAATGGATTGGGATGGTTTTGCCGCAGTTCGTAGCGGGTGGGAACGCCAGTCATGTCAGGCTGGCCGCCGATTTCGGTCTTGCGTTCCTGAAAGAAATTGGCGAGCACAAATTCCACATTGGCTTTCAACTGCTCGGCGTGATAGCGATAAGGCCGGCCGCTAATAAAAACGAACTGACCGCCGTTGCTTTTCCAGGTGCCGCCCGCAGCAGGCTTCCGCCAGACGCCCAGCCCTCGAGCCACACCGAACGAAACGGTTTCTTTGAACAGCAGGCGGCTTTCGCTGGAAGATAGATCGGTGCTGAATACGGCATTATAGGTCTGGTCACCAATGAGGCTCATATTGACCAGGCCCGGATAGGTGGCAATGCAGTTGCCAATTTTGGTCTCCGAATTTTCAGCCCAGGTAATTCCCAGATAGCGCCGCAAATTCTCGGTGACAAAATCCTGGCCTCGCCGCGTCATGAGCAGCACATTGCCACCTGCCCGCAGGTATTCCAGAATCGAAGTGTTGGTCCAGGCATCCAGATCACCCAGGTAATTATTGCCGATCCAGATGACCGTTGAAAAGTGTCCCAGGATCTCGGCGGGCACCCGGCCATGACCTAACGCCGTCGGCAACGTGGCCGGATAGCCGCCCATGGGCATGGGGAAGCAATCCCAGAATGCAATGGGAAAATTGCCCCAGAAGGCCCGGTTCTCATAGGCCTGCCGAATTTCATTGCCGTAGGTCTCCCACGACACGCCATTGACCAGCAGGATGCCCTGATCAAACGTGGGTTGGATCAATGGCTCCTGCACCTGCTTCAAAATCCAGCCGTTTTTATCCAGCTCGATCTTTAGCGGCGGGGCATTGACGGTGAAATGGAACGTCTGATCTCGAAGGCTATCCCACGCCACAATGGTGGTCTCGCCGATGGCCGTGGTGATGGTTACGTCGATGGGCATCCAGAAAATGGCGTTGGTCTGCAACTGTTGAATATTTAATTGGACATCATAGCTGGCGCCGGAGGGAGTGCTGAGCCAGGAAAAGGAATAGCTGGGAAAATATTCTTCATAAATCCATTGCTTGAAAAAGCGATCGAGCGACCTACCGGAAACCGCTTCGCAGACCGCCTGAAAATCTTCGGTAGTGGCGTTGCCAAAGCGGAAACGGCTGTCGTTATAGAACGTTCTCAAGATCTCGAAAAATGTCGCGTCGCCGACCACATGCCGCAGCATGTGCAACACCCAGGACGCTTTTTGATAGCTACGACCGTAATGAAAAATGGTATCGACATTGGAGAGATCCTGCACATAGATGGTGCCACCACCGAAATATTGATTGCTTCTCACTTCCTGCCAGAATTCCGCCGGGCCGTATTCCCGCTCATAATACAGGGCTTCGGAATAGGTGGCAAAGCCTTCATTGAGCCAGATATGATGGAAATCCTGACAGGTGATGTAGTCGCCCCACCACTGATGCGCCAGTTCGTGCACGATGGTGCCTTCGCTGCGACTCACCAGACTGGTGATGGTCTGATGCTCCATATTGGCGCCGCCGAGAAACTGCGCATGGCCATATTTTTCTCGAATGAACGGATACTCCCCAAAAATCTTCGCGTAAATATCGATCATGCGCACGGTTTTGGCATAAGCAGGTTGAATGATACTCACCTGATCCGGGAAGACAAAAAATCGCACCTCCATGGAATCGGTAGGGGAGTAGCGATAATAGTTGGAATACACATAGTACGGATGGATGGCCAGGGAGACCAGATAGGTGGTAATGGGATAGCTCTCATGCCACCAATAGGTTTTCTTGCCGGCTTGCGGCGTAATCGAGCGCAGGTTGCCGTTGGAGGCGACGATCAGGTTTTCCGGCACGGTGACTTTGATATCCACCGAATCCGCTTTGTCGATGGGAAAGTCTTTGCAGGGCCACCAATTGCGAGCGCCAAAAGGCTCGCTCAGCGTCCAGATCATTGGCTGATTGTTATGCGTATCAAAGCCGAACGCGCCAAACCCACTCTGCTGCGGCCGGCCGTGATAGTCGATCGTTACGCGGAACAACTCGCCCGGTTGATAGGTGCGGTCGAGTGTCATCCGAATGAGATCGGTGGGTCGCTGATATTGAAGGGCCGCGTTGTTCATTTTCACCCCATCCACCACCATGCTGCTGAGGAGATTGATATCCATCTGATCGATGGCCTGTTCAACGACCTGGGCAAGAATGGTGACGGAGCCATAAATTTGCTTGCCAGTGACATCGATGGTTAAATTCAGTTCATAATGCTTTACATCGTATAAGTTCTGATTGGCCGTGGGTTGAGTATCCAATGCCAGAATGCGGGCGAGTTGGGCGGCTTTGTATTGCGCCTCGATTTGGCGTTGCCAGTGCCGGTCGTCGTTCTGTTGAGCCGATGCGGTTTTAAGCGCGATCAAACTGATGATGACAAAAAATGCAATTCGTTTCATGCAAACACCTATCTGGTTAATGAGTCGATTATCTGATAATACGTCTAAGCTTCCGCACAATTTTTTGGTCGACCAAATGAATGCTTATTTTTAAATGGCAGGGTCTGTCATTTGTTCCTGTTGGCCGCGATTTATTTTTTTTGATGAACTCCTTCAGAAACATCCGCTATATCCTGCCGTAAAAATGGCCACAACGTCCGGCCGCCACCACGGTCAGCCCATTGAAATGGGTTGAAAGCGGGATCAGGCAATTGCCAAAAAATTCTCAGCCACCAAAATATGAAGCACACCCGGAAAAAGAGGGGCTGGAAGTTGTCGCCGCTTTCAGAACCAAAACGTGATGATCCATTGGTGAAAATACCATGCGTATGATGCTAAAATAGCGTCTTTGGGCCTGATCGTCCCGGGAACGATTGCCTAATTGATGCATCGTTGAACCGGACAACAAAGGCTAATGGAGCTATCCTATTCGAGGTTAACCACTGATGCAACGATTTCTCCTGCTGTCTACGCTCACTCTGCTGCTCAATTGGACACTATGGCCGGTTCATTCTGCTGCTTCGCCAACCATCTCCTTCGATTGCCTCACACTGGAGCAGGGGTTGTCGCAAAGCACGGTCACGGCCATTGTCCAGGATGCCGCGGGCTATCTGTGGTTCGGCACGATCGATGGGTTGAATAGATTCGATGGCTATCATTTTACCGTTTATCGCAACGATCCCACCGACTCCAATTCAATCGCCGAAGGCTGGATCACTGCGCTGTATCTGGCAAACGATAGCACCCTCTGGATTGGGACCCTTGCCAGTGGGCTCTGCAAGTTCGATAGTCGAACCGGCAGATTTACCACCTATCGCCTCGAAACGCAGTTGATAGATTCGCCGGAGCGACAGCGGTTGATCGCAGCGCTGCCGTTTACCTTTTCTTATTTGAATCACTATACCATCAAGGCCATCTGCGAGGATGCGGAGGGCCGGCTCTGGGTCGGCACATTCGGCAGCGGATTGTACCAATTCGACCGCGACCAGGAATCATTCAGCCATTATCCGTTCGATTTCCACCCGGCCAATGACCTGGCTTACAACATCATGTCCCTCGCCACCACTGAAGAACAGGGCCAGAGTACGATCTGGATCGGAACTTATGGCGGCGGATTGCTAAAACTGGTCGCCGGTAAAAGCTGCCAGGTTTATCGACATGACGGAAGAAAAGCCAACAGCTTGAGCGACAATCGCGTGATGGTCGTTTATCCCGATCCATTGGCGGATTGCTTATGGGTCGGCACGCTGGGCGGTGGCTTGAACCAATTGCATCTGACGACTGGCGACGTTTCCCATTTCCAACATGAGTCGGGAAATCCCAATAGCCTGAGTTCCAACCAGGTGCTTTCCATTCAGCGCGACTGCTGCGATGTGCTCTGGATCGGCACCTTCGACGCGGGGCTGAACCAGTTGGAAATCGCCAGCAAGCGCGTTGCGCGATACCAGCACGATCCCCGAAACATCAACAGCCTCGGCAGCAACGAAATCCTCTCGTTGTTCGAGGATCGCTCCGATGTGCTCTGGATCGGCACCAATTTTGGCTATGGCATCAACAAATTGAATCGCAGGAAGAACAGCTTTGTCCACTATTTTCATGACCATAGCCATCCCAACAGCCTTAGCGAGAATGTCGTGTTTTCGCTCTGCGAAGATCATGAGGGGATTCTCTGGATTGGTACGTTCCAGACCGGACTCAATCGCTTCAATCGCTTGACCAATGAATTCACCCATTATCCACATCAACCAAAGAATCCCCACAGCATCAGCGACAATCATGTTCGAGCAATTTTTGAGGACAGTCGGCGGGGACTCTGGATCGGAACCTTCAGTGGCGGTTTGAATTACTTTGATCGAGTTAAAAATCGATTCGTCCGCTTTCAACATGACCCTTCAAACCCGGGCAGCCTCAGCCACAATCAGGTGCGCTGCATTTATGAAGATGAAGCTAACAATCTCTGGGTGGCTACTTTTGGTGGGCTGAATCGGCTCGATCGGACCACCGGCCGTTTTCGCCATTATCGAAATGATCCGGCCAATCCAAACAGCCTCAGCGATGACCAGGTCTATTTCATCACCGGCGATCAACGAGGGAATCTCTGGATTGCAACGTTTGGCGGCGGCGTCGATCGGCTGAATCTGCAAACGGAATGCTTCACGCACTATCGCCATCAGCCCGATGACAGCAATAGCTTATGTGACGACCGCATCCTGACCATCTACGTAGACGAGCGAGACACCAATCGGATCTGGTTCGGCAGTTTCGGCAGTGGGTTCGATCGTTTCGACCGGCAGACGCAGCGGTTTACGCATTTCACCCAACAACAGGGCTTGCCCAATGACGTGGTGTATTGCCTGCTGCCCGATGATAATGGCAATTTCTGGATCAGCACCAACAAAGGCATAGCAAAATTCAATGTGGCGAGCGAAACATTTGTCAACTATGACCTTCTGGATGGCTTACAAAGCAACGAATTCAATGCCGGCGCCTATTATAAAAGCCAGCGCACCGGCGAAATGTTTCTGGGTGGGGTCAATGGTTTTAATGCGTTCTTTCCCGGTCAAATTCAACTCAACCCGCAGGTGCCCCCGGTCGCCATCACCTCTTTCAAAATCTTTGACCAGGAGATGGCGGGCGCAATGGAAGCCATCTCTCCCGGCAAAGTGATCCACCTGTCGCACAAGGAAAATTTTTTCTCATTTGAATTTTCGGTGCTGGATTTTACCGATGTAAGCAAAAATCAATTTGCCTACAAAATGGAAGGTCTGGACGCCCATTGGACCTATTGCGGCACACGTCGCTTCGTGAACTATACCAACCTGAATCCCGGAGATTATGTCTTCCGGGTGAAGGGCGCCAATTGCGATGGCATCTGGAACGACGCGGGCACCCACGTTCATTTGAATATCAAACCGAAACTGACCCAAAGGTGGTATTGGCACCCGATGGTGGTGGGAACGCTGGTGCTGTTGATCATCCTCTTTTTCACACTGCGCACCCGGGCCAAGATCAAACGCGCACTCGAATTGGAGGAAGTGCGCCTCTATGAAAAGGAACAGGTTCAGAAGACCATTGCGGCCGATTTTCATGATGAACTGGGGCAGAAGCTCACCCGCATCTCCCTGTTGAGTGAAATTCTCAAAACCCGACTGGCCCGGTGTTCGCCAGAAGATACCGATTATATTCATAAGATCAATCGGGCCGCGAAGGAACTGGCCAGCAGCACCCGCGATTTTATCTGGACGCTGAATCCGTCGCAGGATTCCCTTTACGATGTGGCCATTTATCTCAAGGATTTTGGTGACGAGATGTTCGATAAGTCGAACATCCAGTTCCGGGTCAGTGGTATCTCCCGAGAGCTCGAGGGGATCAAGCTGCCATTGGAGTGGCGCCGGCATCTGATTTTGATTTTCAAAGAGGCGATGAATAACGTCCTGAAACATGCCTGTTGTCAGAATGTCACTTTTCAGATCGCTTTGAATCACCGAAAGCTCGAGATGGCATTGTCAGATGACGGCATCGGAGGAGTGAACAACAAAAATACCATGGGCCAGGGTTTAAAAAATATGAAAAAGCGGGCGGAATTGATTCAGGGAGAAATCAACATCCAATCGGATAACGGGACAGGCACGATGGTCCAATTCCTTGGACAAATCCCATGAACGGGGTATTGACTTTGGCTGATATTTCATTATATTGATGTCTAGAAAAGGTTTTTTGAAAGGGGATAGAGGTATAGGATGTTAATCCGTTGCAAGTAAAATTTTAATGGAGTTGCCGAACATGAAAAATACCTCGAACAATTTGATCCATGTCTCCATCGTGGAGGACGATCCAGAAATTCGGGAGAGCCTGGCCATTTTGATCAATGGTACCCCGGGCTTTTCGTGCCTCGAAACGTATATGGATTGCGAGACCGCCATCAACGGGATCATCGAGGACCCGCCCGATGTGGTTTTGATGGAC
>JAPDQM010000165.1:0-6955 GCA_034505795.1 Candidatus Zhuqueibacterota bacterium | reverse complement strand
TCCTACTACTCCGATAATATCAATTTATTAGAACGCATCGGATGCGCTACCTGGGCCAAAATGCCCTACGATCCTGTGGATACCACTACGTGGCCCAGTGAGCAGGCCTATCGCCAGGCGCCATGGTACCGTTCCAAAACCGGCTATGCGTACATGTATGTCGAAACCGACGCCGCACTCAACGAGTTGAAGCAAATGCTCGCCAACTACAATTTAGCAATCATCTCTATCTATGCCGGCGCTTATAACCAACTGACCAGTAACGACCTTTGGACCCTGGATAATTATAACCCTTCATCCACCAATCACGCCAATACCATTGTTGGTTATGATGACAATTATGGCCCGTACACCGAAGCGGGACGTAGCAACTGCTATGGTGCATTCAAGGTCGCCAATTCCTGGGGCGTTGGTAGCTGGGAAAAAGTCGCCGACGGTTTTTACTATATCTCTTATAACGTCATGAAGCAGCGCATCCGCTATTTTTATTATTATGAAAACAAAGTCAATTATCAGCCCCAGACCATCGCTGTTTTCAAAATCAGCCATCCCTATCGGGGGGAATGCGAAACCACCCTGGGCATCGGCACCACCAGTTCGCCCTACGCCACCAAACGATTCGACGATTTCAAATTTAAAGGTGGCAACTGGCCGTTTCCGGCTAATAACATGGTGCTGGATATTACCGAATTCAGCCCTTATATGGTTGGATCTGGCGATCGCTTTTTCCTGAAAGTCTATGATGGTGGTTCATCTACAACCGGCTCCATTCAGTCCTTCGGCATCGAGATCTATGATAACTATGCATCAGGCCGTCCCAGTGAATCCTATCGTTCTACCGATCCACCGGTCAATACCAGGCAAAGCAATTACGTTTATGCCCAGCTCGTCCGTTCCGGTACGCCCGGGCCCTGGATTACGGTTACTTCGCCCAATGGCGGCGAAGTGTGGGATGAACGATCCACCCAGGAGATTACCTGGACCTCCTATAATATCAGTGGCAAGGTCAACATCCTGATGACTTCTGATGGTGGAAATACCTGGTCCTACATCTTCCGCGGCACCGATGATGACGGTTCATTCTGGTGGACCATTGGTTATGTCGATGAAGATCAAACCAAATGTCGCGTCAAAGTAGAAGACGCCAATAATCCAAGCATCTGGGATTGGAGTGATAACTATTTCACCATTCGCAATACAGCAGCCACCGTTTTTACCATCGATCAGCCCAATGGGGGTGAGATCTGGAACGAAAACACTACCTACAACATTCAGTGGCGCTCTCAAAATTCATCTGGCTATGTGAAGCTTTTTTATAGTTTCGACGAGGGAGCATCCTGGACCCTGATTTCCAGTTCCACTCCTGATGATGGCATTGAAGCATGGACCACCCCCAGCGTCACTTCGGATCAGACTCGCTGTCGCGTGAAAGTGGAGGACAAAAATAACGCGGCTTACTGGGATATGAGCAATGGCAATTTTACCATTCGCAATATCACCGGGCCTGCGCTGGGCCAGTATACGGCGTACAAAATACCCGCCGGCGTGAATTTGCCTACTATTGATGGTCAGCTCAACGAATCTTTCTGGAACAGCGTGGCAGCCGAATCGCTGCTATTTGGGGGCGTGCCAGAGGTTTGGGGGGTTCCATGGACGAACTGGAGTGATAATCTGGTAAGCTGGAAAGCAGTGTGGAGCGATGTCTCCAATGAGCTCTATGTGGCGGTTGTTGTCAAAGATAATACTCGGGGCTTGTTTGACCACAATATACCCGGTACGCTGTTTCAACCCTGGGAAGACGAGTGCCTGGAATTTTTCACTGATGGCGATAATAGCGGTGGTAGCTATGATAATAGCTACACCAGCGCCCAGCAATGGATGGTCACGGGAGAAAACAAGCGCGCATTGGTCAACTATCCCAATGCCTCGCAAATTTATCTTTACACGGGCGATGATTTCAAAACCGCAGTTTCCTGGGGCAGTAAAGGCGATTGGATTTGTGAGGCAGAGTTCAAAATCTACAACTCCCTTCCTTCGAACCGAAAAATTTTAACCATGGGCGATATTATAGGCTGGAATATCTGGTACGATGATTCCGACAATCTAACCTATTCCAATGGCCGCTACCTGCGAGACCACCAGGTCGGCTGGGTCTATAACGGCGTAGCGTATAAGAATGCCGATTATTTTGGCGATATTTTTCTGGGCGGTGAACTACCCACACTCGCAGTAACTGCGCCGAATGGCGGCGAGCACTGGTTCACCGGTACGCAACAGACCATCGCCTGGACTTCATCCGGCACCAGCGGCAATGTGAAGATTGAATTGACCCGCAATGGCGGCGCCTCCTGGGAAATGCTATTCGCCAGCACCCCCGATGATCATTCGCAGCTCTGGCTCGTCACTGGACCGGCCTCGAACAATTGCTGGCTGAAAATTTCCGATATCGATGGCTATCCAACCGATTTGAGCAATAATGCCTTTTATATCGAGCAACAACAGCAATGGATCACTGTGCAGCAGCCTAATGGCGGTGAAATCTGGAATGAGAACACCAGTTACGAATTAAAATGGTCCTCGCTCAATACCAGCGGGAATGTTAGCATTTCTTATAGTATCGATTCCGGCAGTTCGTGGCGCACCATCTATGCCTCCACGCCGGACGATGGATCTGCATCCTGGATTACACCCACCGTTTCCGCTGATGTAACCACCTGTCGCATCAAAGTCCAGGATGCGATCAATGCGGCGGTCTGGGACATGAGCGATAATGACTTTACTATCAAAAACTTTGTGCCCAGCGAGATGATCACCGTCATCCAGCCCAACGGCGGCGAAATCTGGACCATTGGTTCCAATCAGGAGATCAAATGGACTTCTCAGCACACCAGCGGCTCAGTAAAAATTGAACTGACGCGGAACGGTGGGTTAACCTGGGAACTGCTTTATGCTAGCACGCCTGACGATCATTCGCAGTTCTGGACGGTGGTCAGCCCAGCCTCAAATAATTGTCAGATTCGAATCAGCGATACCGACGGCAATCCGTCAGACATCAGTGATGCGACCTTTACCATCACTTCAGCCCCGCAATGGATCATGCCAATCACCATTAGCGGCGGGGGCACCTCATTCACGCGCACCATTGGTGGCGAAGCAAATGCCACCGATGGCTTCGATGCCGGCCTGGATGAGATCGCAGCGCCACCGGGGATGACCTATTATGCTTATTTTGAAATTGTCGGCTTTCCCAATTACCTGGCCACGGATATTCGACGTTGGGTAACTCCTTTCAACACCGATATTGTCTGGAAACTAAAGATCGTCAATGCCACCGGCATTGTTTCAAATTTAACCTGGAATCCCGGCAGCCTGCCCACGTCGGGCAATTTTAGACTGACAGGGAATGGTCTGAGCATCGATATGCGCAGCCAGAGTTCAGCCAGCGTGAATGGTATCGCCGAACTCGAAATCCGCTATGGCACTATTGCTTCGGTGCTTTACAGCTTCCCGCAGCAGGGCTGGTATCTCATTTCGCTACCATTGACGCCGAGCAACAACAGCCTTAGCTCGCTGTTTCCAACTGCCATTGCCGCCTTCGGCTATAATTCTGCCTCGGGCACGTACTATCCTGCCACTGCGCTGGAACCCAGAAAAGGCTACTGGCTCTTGATTCCGGCACCGACCACGGCCACCATTTCGGGAATCGGCATGAGCAGTTATGTGGAGCATTACTCGGCGGGCTGGCATCTCATTGGTTCGGTCATCGGCACGACGAATTTCACCGATCCGAACGACTATCCCCACGGCTCCGTGTTCGCAGCCTATGGTTACGATCCTATGACGGGCAAATATTTTACTGTCTATCCGCCAGGAACCGGCAACCTGTCGGAAAAACAGGGCTACTGGCTGGCGGTGAGCCAGGCCTGCGATCTGACTATCGGCAGTGGGGCAATGGCCGCACCTGAACCAGCGGTTGCAGCGGAAAGTCAAGTCGCTGAATTTGTTCAGCAATTCGGTTCGCAGCCACCTGCGCCACCATTTCTGGCGGCAGCCTCAACCGCGGCGGTCGTTCCACAGACCGATCGGATCGTCGCCCGTAACTACCCCAATCCGTTCAATCCGGAAACCATGATCGAATATAGCTTACCGCAGAGCGGCCGGACGCAGGTTCACATTTACAATGCCATGGGCCAGCGGATACGGACCCTGTTTGCTGGAGAACAGTCGGCCGGCGTGCATCAGTTGCGGTGGGACGGCCGCAATGAACAGCAAGAATCGGTGGCTGATGGGATTTACTTTTATCTTATCATCACACCGAATTTCAGGTTGACTCAGAAAATGGTGCTGCTCAGGTAATAGCTGGCTTATCCGTATTCACAGTTTGACATAACGGGACTGCTCGATTTCAAAGTCGAACAGTCCCTTTGCCTGAAAAAATGCAACAACAGATCATAAAACGCAGTCAATGGAAAAAGCAATCCAAATAAGGATTTTCTTCAGGAGCTGCCTTAATTTCGATTACAGTAAATTTTTTTAAAAAGAAAAGCTTGAACCATTTAAGGAAATTAGGCGCTCAAAATCTAATCATCGCAATCAAGGAGGGTAGTATGCACAGGTCACTCATTAAGCAAAATCGGATCAGAATACCATGGTCAATTATGGTTCTGATCACTCTGGCTTTCTGGATCGGCCAGACCCACTCGCAGACATCGGGATGGAAGGCCTCAATTACCGTCGCCAGCGGTGCCACGAGCTTTCCTCTAGCATTTGGAGGCCATCCTGATGCCACCGATGGCTATGATGCCAACCTGGATGTCGCTGCCGCACCGGTCGGCATGACTTATTATGCCTATCTGGAAACGGCACAATTTCCCACCTACCTCAGCACCGACATCCGCGGCTGGGTTCCGCCATACAATGCCAATATCGACTGGACATTGAAAATCGTCAATGCAGCGGGAAAAAATTCAACCATCACCTGGACGCCAACCGAGCTTCCGGCTGAGGGCAATTTCTCCCTAATCGGCGGCGACACTCCGGTGAATATGCGCACCCAGAGCAACGCCACGTTCAGCGGCGACAAAACGCTTACGATTCAATATCGCGCCGCTGCCTCGCAACGATGGCAGGTGCCCCTCAGCATTACGGCAGACAACCTCAAATCCGAACTCATTTTTGGGGGCGATCCATTAGCCACAGGAGGTTATGACGCCGGATTGGATGTCCTGGCAGCCCCTCCCGGCATGACCTATTACGCATATTTTGAAATTACCGCTTTCCCCAACTTTCTTAGCACCGACATGCGCGGGTGGGTGGCTCCGTTTCAAACTGAGATTGTCTGGTCACTCAAAATTGTGAATGCCACCGGCAAGACCAGTTCCATCGTCTGGGATGCGGCCAAATTGCCACCCCAGGGAATGTTCACATTGGAAGGTCTGAGCACAGCGGTGAACATGCGAGCGCAGACGTCGGTTTCCGTCACCGGCGATCATAACCTGTTCATTAAATATCGTTTTGAGCAAGCCGCAATTACTGTAACTTCCCCTAATGGCGGTGAAAAGTGGGCCATTGGCGCCGTTCACCAAATTACCTGGATTAGCACTGATTTTGCTGCGCCGGTCAAAATTGAATATTCGACGAACGGCGGGGTTACCTGGGTTAGGCCACCAATTGCTGCCTCTGCGCCCAACACCGGCTTTTTCACCTGGACCATTCCCAACACTCCCTCCGCCAATTGCAAAGTGCGCGTAGCAGATGCTGCCGACGGTACGCCCGAAGATATCAGCGATAATGTTTTTGAGATTGGCAATTTTGTTGAAGTTTGGCCACCGGCTGATACCAGCGGTCCTGCTAATGGTGTAGTGCTAATTCCAATCTATGTGCGGGATGTCGCCAACAAAGGCATTATCTCGGCCGATCTGGTGGTCAATACCCAGCCCAGCGTATTGACTCCGCTGGGTGCTACCACCCAGGGCACTATTGCCCAGGCATGGGGCAACCCCACAGTGAACATCAATGGCGGCGAGATCAAGATCAGCATGGCCAGCAGCCTGCCGCTGGTTGGCGCAGGAAAACAGATTTTATTATTCATTCGTTATCAGGCCGGCGCCACGTTGAAAGCCACCACACCTATCACTCTTACCAAAGTGAATTTCAATGAAGGCGATCCGATAGCTGCTCCTCAAAACGGCAACTTTACCATTGTCAACTATTCCAGCCTATCCGGCAACGTGAAATATTTTTCAAATAATCATTCTGTCGCCCTGGCTATCATGTCATTGACCGGCAAAATGGCGAAATCGACCCTGACCGATACCAGCGGCCGATACCTGCTGACTGATCTGGCCGAGGGCAATTATACCCTCAAGCCGTCCAAAATCAATGTGGTTGGCAAGTCCATCTCCTCCTACGATGCCTCGCTGATCCTCCGCTATTCGGTGGGAACAATTTCCCTGACTCCTTACCAGAAGATTGCGGCTGATGTCTCTGGAAATGATCAGGTGACCTCCTATGATGCCTCGCTAATCCTGCAATATTGTGTCGGCCTCAGAAATCAATTTCCAGTGAATAAGGATTGGACGTTTGTGCCTACAAGCTTTGCCATCTCCGATGCCAATTGGACCTCAGCACCGGATTCATTGACCTATACACCACTGAGCGCCGACATGTACAATCAGGATTTTCTGGGCCTGGTCTATGGCGATGTGTCAGGCAATTGGCCGGCTACCACCGCGATGGGCTCCAGCGTGACCGCCACCTTCGTCATTGACAACATTGACCAGCCCAAAGAAAAGCAATGGCTTATTCCAGTAACCATCATGTTCTCCCAGCCCGCTTACTCCTGCAGCTTCAATTTAGAATATGACGAATCGCGATTGACACTCGAAACCAGTTCCGCAGAAGATATGGGGACCGGCTTGATGCATGCGGCTGCCAGTTGCAATGGCGGACTGCG
>JAPDQM010000164.1:0-6967 GCA_034505795.1 Candidatus Zhuqueibacterota bacterium | reverse complement strand
TGCTCGATTGCGGCAGGAGGCCGGTGATGGCTTCCCAGAAAAGGTCACTGCATTTCGCGACGACATGGCGGTTCATGGTCGGTATGGCCAGCCCTGTCCCGTTTGCGGAACAGCGGTGCAACGTATTCGCTACGCCGAAAATGAATCCAATTACTGCCCGGTGTGTCAAACCGGTGGCCGGTTGCTAGCCGATCGCGGGCTGTCTCGTTTGCTGAAGCAGGACTGGCCGAAATCGCTGGAAGAGCTGGAGGCAAGGTACCGGGGCAATCGGTAATCGGTGTTTAGCAGGGGAGGAGTTCGTTTAAATGGCTATTGGTAATGACTGCTTCGGTGGTGGCAGCGAGGCAATGAAATTTCTTTAATAAAAGGATAACTATGGCTGTTGTGATACTGAAAGCGGGCCGAGAGAAATCGGTGAGGCGTCGTCACCCATGGATTTTTTCCGGGGCTATTCAAACAGCGGATGCGGATATTCAAAACGGGGCTACGGTGGAGGTGCTTTCGGCTTCCGGGCAATGGCTCTGCCGCGGCGCCTATTCGGCGCATTCTCAGATTCGCGTTCGAGTCTGGTCATACGATGCTGATGAAATGGTCGATGCTCAATTTTTTCGTTATCGGATCCAGCGCGCCAGCGAGGTGAGAACGAAGCTCATGCGATCCGAACCAACAACCGCCTTTCGCCTGGTGAATGCCGAAGCGGATGGATTGCCAGGCATCGTTGTGGATCGGTATGACGATTATTTGATATGCCAGTTTTTATCCGCAGGCGCCGAATTCTGGAAAGAAACGCTTGTCGCCGCACTGGTCGATTTGTTTTCGCCTGCGGGAATCTATGAGCGATCGGAGGTGAGTGTTCGCCAAAAAGAGGGCTTGTCGCCAATGGTCGGCGTTCTTTGGGGGCAAGAGCCACCGGATCTGGTGAAAATTGAAGAGCAAGGGCTTCATTTTTATGTGGATGTGAAAATGGGGCATAAGACTGGTTTCTATCTGGATCAGCGAGAAAATCGTCAGATGGTGGCTGAATTTGCTGCGGGCCAGCGAGTGCTCAATTGTTTTGCTTACACCGGTGGCTTTGGAATATGGGCAATGACTGCCGGTGCTGCGTCGGTGGCAAATATCGAATCGTCGGGTTCCGCACTGGCTGTCGTTCAAAAAAATCTCGAGCTGAATTCCATCGATCAAAGCAAGGTGGAAAACATCGAGGGGGATGTCTTTCAGGTGCTGCGCTGTTTTTTGGATAGCGGCCGCCGATTTGATCTGATTATTCTGGATCCTCCCAAATTTGCCGAATCCGCCAATCAGATCCCCAAAGCCAGTCGCGGGTACAAGGATATCAATTTATTGGCTCTGAAACTGCTCTCGCCCATGGGAGTACTGTTTACATTTTCCTGTTCTGGCCATATCTCACCAGAACTATTTCAAAAAATTGTGGCGGATGCGGCGCTGGATGCGGGGCGCCAGGTGCAGCTCATTCGCTATCTGAGCCAGGCTGCGGATCATCCGGTGGCGCTCAATTTTCCAGAAGGGCGGTATTTAAAAGGACTCATCTGTCGGGTATTGGATTAGGTACAATTTTTTAAATCACCCTTTCGCTGCTTGACACTATGCTTTCTGATATCATGTCTTGCGCGTTCATCTTTCTGGGTTTCCATAAGGTTGCGTAAGTAACGACCATGACGGATCGCGGTGTCTACTTTAGGGAAAATCAACCAATAGCAGAATTGATTGTGGTGTCATAATCATCTCAAAATTACTTCCGAAGCTTACTCAGCAGTTTTTATTCCAACCCCTACAATAATGCTTCATTTTTAAATTCTTTCGTCATTTTGGCTGCACATTTTGATGGTCGCTTTCGGTAGAAAAAGATATTTTCAGATGTTTCATCGACGTTGGAGGGGAACAGGGAGAGCCAGTGGCATTTATTTTGCCGCATTGTAACATTAGAGATAAAAAATAAAATTTAGTTAACCAAAACAATAAATCAGGAGAATGACTGATGAGTAAGGCAAAAAAATCTTTTTTGATGGTAATTATTCTTGTGGCGTTGATCCTTGCCGGACAGAGCGTTGGGCTACTGGCACAATCGGCTGAGAAGGGAATACCAACGCTACGGCCAACTAACCCAGCAACTGCGCTTATTTCGGCCATTTCGGATCAGGAGTTGGCAGTTACATTGACTCTTCCTGATACAGTGGCTGCTCCAAATCGATACATGCAACTGCCGCTGTTCATCAGTGGGGTGGACAATTTTGATATCATATCCGCCCTGATTGAGATCCAATTTGATAGCAGTCGATTGAGCCCACTGGAGGTTAGCAGTGAAGGGACGCTGACAACCAACTGGCCGCCGCCGGTGGTTCATTCAACTGGCTCCAGTTGGCTGATGGCCCTGGCAGGACCGCAGCCTTTAGCCAGTGATGGAGTTCTGGTCTATTTGCGGTTTCGGGTAAAGCTGGATGTAGCGGAAAACGACAGTTGTACCCTAACCTTCAGTCAGGCAATATTGAACGAGGGCAACCCGCTGGCAGCTACCCATGATGGCGCTATTCATATTCGGGGGTTGCAACTCGCCGGTGCGGTGATCTATCAGGGCACAGCAGTGCCAGTGCCTAAAACCCGGCTGCAATTATTCGGCCAGGTACCGTCTTCCTTTGTGACCAATGAAAATGGCAACTACAATTTTATGCAGTTGCCAGTTGGGGATATGACGTTGCGTCCAACGAAACTGGGCGAACAGGGAAAATGTATTTCGCCATTCGATGCGGCGCTGGTGCTGCAATATGCCGTGGGGATCAATCAACTCAGCCCGTATCAATTAATTGCCGCGGATGTGAGTGGTGATAGCACCGTCACCTCATTTGATGCATCATTGATCATGCGTTATGCCGTGAAATTGGAGAAGAAATTCCCGGTTATGGCCGATAGCCTGGACTTCTGGGATTTCATCCCGAAAAAGTTTCCCGTGGATAATTCCAATTGGTATTCGCATCCGGATTCTTTGCGGTATGCACCCTTAGCCAGCGATCAATTTGGCCAGGATTTTATCGGAATTGTTGCCGGCGATGTTTCTCAGAATTGGGCTCCAGCAGCGACGCCGGCGCCCGGTTTACGCAAGGCAGCGCTGCTGACGACGGCGCGAATTGGTGAAATCGAAACAGACCATTCGGAGCTGGTGCGAGTTCCGATCGAACTGGTAGATGCAGTGGATGTGATTGCCGTTGAAATTGACCTGCAATATCCTCTATCAAATGTCAGACCGATTGCGGTACGCACCACTGATTGGTCCACTGGGTTTCTGTTAAATTACGCTTATGACGGCGGGCGAATGAAAATTGGCATGGCGGCTGCGACACCGCTATCCGGTTCAGGCCGTCTGGTTGAAATTGAATTTAGCAGCCAATCGGCGATCCCGGAATTTCGTGATGGGCTACAAATCATCGAGGTAGCGGCCAACGACCAGCCGTTGCGCATCACTGCTGTGGCTGAGCGTAACAATCCCACGGCGATGCCGGAGATGTTGCAATTATGGCCGAATTATCCCAATCCATTCAATCAGGAAACGGTGTTTCAATTTTCGGTGCCACAGCATCAGACGGCAGTCGTTTCGTTGGTGATCTACAACATCCGTGGCCAGCAGGTGCGGATGCTGCAAAATGGAAAAATGGTAGCAGGGAAGCATCAGATGCGCTGGGATGGCAAGGGAGATAATGGCCAGCTACTGCCAAGCGGCGATTATTTCTGTGTGTTGCGGGCAGGCTCCGAACGATCGATGCAAAAGGTCGTGCTGTTGCGATAGTTGAGCGAACTTGAAATATGGGGCGTCCTAGGTCGGGCTGCAACAGGTGACTTCAGCCCGAGATTCACTGGAAATAGGTGGGACGTGCTCGATCACGCGCATTGATTCCCATTTGCTGCCCAAGAAGCGAAATAGAAAGGCGATTCCCAGCGCAAAGATATATAGCGTGACAAAGCACCAGGCAATATAGATGCCCCAATTATAGACGACACTTGCCAGGTAACTGGGGATGATGAGCGTACTCCAGGAGAGCAGGACCGAGGCGATCATCACCCAGCGGGTATCGCCTGCGCCCTTCAGCGCACTGGCGAAGATGATATTCAGCGTGTCAAAAATAGAGTAAAATGCGACGAAGTAGAGCAGGTTGATCGTCATCTTTTGAATGACAGCGAACTGCGAGGCCTCGGCTTGAGAGGCATAGGGCCAAAGATAAATCTGCGGGATCAGGACGTAAGTGAGCGCAATCGTGCCCATGTACAAAAATGTGAGGTGCAGCGCCGAATAAGTTCCATGCCGCGCCAAAGCGGGTTTATTTTCGCCAAGTCGCTGCCCAACGATAATTTCCACAGCCATGCCGATGCCAATCATGGGCATAAATACAATATGATTGATATTGAAAGTGATATTGGTAGCTGCCAATTCCAGCGTGCCGAAGCGACCGACCAACAATACAAATAGGGTGAAGCCTAACAAATCCAGCATAAAGTGGAAGCCATTGGGCAATCCAAACCGCAGCAGACGTTTTAGCAATCGGAAATCCAATTGACGATTTTTGACAATTGAAAACTCGCGGCGGTATTTTCGTTTGAACATATATCCAAAGATCGCACTGGCTGCGACATAATTGGCAGTGACTGTAGCATAGGCGGCGCCTTTCATGCCCAGACCGGGAAAGCCCAGATGTCCAAAAATGAGCAGGTAATCCAGGACGATATTAACAACAGTGGCCAGGATATTGGCCCACATGATGATCCGGGTTTCCCCACGGCCACCGAAAAATCCCGACACGGCGGCCATAATAAAAATTGGCAATGAGCCGAACGCTAAAATCTGGAAATATTGAATCTCCAGAACGGTCACGTCGGGCGCATGGCCAGCAAAATGAAAAATGGGTTTGGCCAGCGGCAGGAAGGCCAGATAAAAAATGCCTGCCGCAGCGGCAAAATAGATGCCTTGCCAGACAGCCGCCGCAATTTTATCATTCTGCCTGGCGCCATAATATTGCGCTACAAACGTATTGACATAGGCCGCAGTGCCGATGAACACGGATTGCAGTGTAAACGTAACTACGCCACCCGGTGCGGCAGCAGCAATGGCAGCGGGCGAATGCCATGTCAAGAACATGCGATCGACGAACATTTGCAGCGTGGAAGACCCTGTGCTCAAAATCAGCGGGAAGGCCAATTTCAATACCTGGCCATAGCCGCTTTCGGCATGCCATCGTTGTTGTGTTTTGTTGATTAATCTCGATACCAATTTCATAAGTCAGAAATAGTTGTCATTATTGATGGCGTAAGAGATACTCCGTCGCCAACGCGTTGTCATCACCGGTCTTGAAGAAAAAAGTGATGATCCTTAAACGGAGAGAAGGAATGAAAGTTCAACTGGCAGGCGAAGTGGTTGCTGCGTAAGGAAGCGAAATTCACCGGCGAAAAACTATTATCGCAAGACAAAAAAGGCCGCGACTCAGTTATCACAAAGATTAGACACTTGCTAACAATTCAGCGCCTGCCTATCGAACTATCCGAACGCGAATGGCCTTATCACCTTTGAACTCGCGACGCACATCAAAAGCGACCTTTTGTCCCTCCCGCAGCCGTTTTTCTTTCACTGTCACATCCAGGTCATTGACATGAACAAATAGCTCCTCATCGTCCTCGGTCACGATGAAACCAAAGCCTTTTGTCGCATCCCATTTCTTGACATAGCCGTATTGCATAGCGCTTGCCCTTTCTGAACGAAGATTAGAAGTGTTGCTGTATAAAAGTGACCGCATTGCGAAAGATCAGCACCCCATCTGCTGTTGGTTTCAAGCCTTCCCGTGTCCAGCGCGGATGGTGCGTGGGATGAAAATGCCGTTCGGGATGTGGCATCAGTCCCAAAATGTGGCCGCTGGGGTCACAAATCCCGGCAATGTTGTCGATGGAGCCATTGGGATTCCAGGGATAACCTGCGAGCTCGCCGGTCGGAGCGGCGTATTGAAAAACGATCTGATCATTTTTGTAAAGATCGCTTAACGTAGCATCATCCCTGGCGACAAATTTTCCTTCGGCATGCGCAACAGGAAAATAAACCAGTTTCTCGATGCCATTGGTAAAAGCACATTTCTTGCTGGTGGCTTTGAGATAAACCCAACGGTCTTCAAATTTGCCAGAATCGTTATGAGTCAATGTCACTAATTGTTCGCTCGAATTCAATTGCACTTCCGGCAATAGCCCGGCTTTCACCAGCACCTGAAAGCCGTTGCAGATGCCGAGGATCAATTTTCCGGCAGCGGCAAATTCTGTCAACTGCTCCTTTAATTTAAATTTCATTTCATTGGCCAGAATCTTGCCGGCGGAGACATCATCACCGTATGTAAAGCCACCCGGAATAGCCAGAATTTGAAAATCAGATAGGCGAACCGCACCGGCGATGATCTGATTGATATGAACCAGCCGGACGTCGCTACCAACTTGCTGAAAGGCATGGACGGTTTCAAGATCGCAGTTGGAACCCGCGGTCCGAAGAACCAGCGTTTTAGCTTTGGTCATTATTGTATCTGCCCTTTACTAGTGAAACGCAAGCTAAGTCAGTTGAGTGAGTAAATTAGGTTAGTGATTTCTAAGATTCCATCCCTTGGTTAAATCACACCACTTTCCAATTCACACCCATCCAATAGCCCAAGTATTTAATTTATTAATTACCCAATTACCCAATTACCCAATTACCTAATTACCTAATTACCTAATTACCTAATTACCAACCCCCCCCCATCTACCATCGCAACGTCTTCTGCCAGGCCTCTTTGAGTTCGTCGATGGTTGCATTAATTACCAATTGCCCCTGGAGGCCGATTATTTGAAAATTTTTATCAGCGGTGGTTTTGCCAATTAGCCCATGGGCGTGGCCCTGCAAAATATTTTCAAAAGCAGCTTGCTTTTCTGGCGCTATTTCGACTAAGAAACGGCT
>JAPDQM010000163.1:0-7102 GCA_034505795.1 Candidatus Zhuqueibacterota bacterium | reverse complement strand
GGAAAATAAATGTCCGAAAATTTCCATCCCAACATTCTCGCTTTCTGCTGCAATTGGTGAGCATACGGGGCAGCGGACCTCGCCGGGGTTGCGAGGCTTCAGTATAGTCCCGACATCCGCATTATTCGGGTGATGTGTTCGGGACGAGTCGATCCTGTGATGATCATCGAGGGATTTCTTCACGGGGCCGATGGCGTTTTTGTCGGCGCTTGTTTGCTCGGGGAATGCCATTATTCCACGGGGAATTTCAATGCGCAGGGGAAAGTATTGCTCAGCCAGAAAGTGTTGAAGCATGCGGGCATCAATCCTGAGCGACTGGTGTTGCGATTTATGTCCAGCGCCGAAGGGGGCAAGTTTGTCTCGTTCGTGACCGAATTTCAGAATCGCATCCGCAGCCTGGGGAAATTGGGGGCGAGCGAAAATATTCCCAGCGATGAATTGAAACTGAAACTCACGGCCGCTCGCCATGCCGTGGAGGGTAAAAAGCTCCGCTGGGTGGCAGGCAAACGGGTGGAGTTCATCGAAAAGGGCAATCTTTACGGCGAACGATTCACCGAGCATGAGATCCATCGTCTGTTCGAGGAAGTGGTGATGGACGAATTGGCCATTCAGGAGATCAAGCTGCGGGCGAAAGACAAGCCCGTGAGTGTGAGACATCTGGCGCAGCAATTGAATCTGCCACCTAAACGGGTGTTGCGACAGTTGGTGGATATGCGGCGGATGGGGCTGGTAAAAATTGCCGGGATCGAGGATCGGGCGCCATTGTGGGTGGCGTGTTAGTTAAAATTGCTAAAAACAACAGTTCAAAAAGGTGAACAAAATAATGACAAAAAAATTATCATCAGCTTTTATCCTGATAACTGGAATTGTCATATTGTCCAATTGCTTCTGGTCCAGCCGCTTCAAAGAGATGAAAACCGTCCGAGCCATGCCCATCGAGGCGGTCGATCTGGCCAGCGTTCAGGATGGGGCGTTTAAGGGTGATTTCAGCTACGGTGGCTTTACTTATGAAGTTGCTGTGGCGGTGAAAGACCATAGGATCGAAACCATCGATATTTTGAAAAATCGGGATACCAAACATGCCAAGCAAGCTGAGGGAGTGATTCCGAAGGTCATTTCAGCCCAGACGGTCAATGTGGATGTCGTGACTGGGGCAACCACGACCAGCAAGGCATTGTTAAAGGCGATTGAAAATGCGCTAAGAAAAGGGACGGCGAAGTAGGTGAATATCAGCAATCAAACTTGTTTTTCAAGCCAACTGCTAAACTAATTTTATTATGAAACCCGATAAACTGAAGGAGGAAAAAATATGTGAATGATTTGATCGATGTGAAAACAGAGGATAGGGTTACGCATTATGATGTTAAATGGACGAGTTGTATTGATTCTAAACGAGATTTAAAATTATCTTTAATTTTTATGGAGAGAAAATTATGGCCAAAATCGATTTCAAATTAGAAAATCTGGAAAAAATGTTTCCCGCTCATTTTACTCAAGAGCAGATTGCGAAGGGACAGACAGCATTCTTAAAAGAGTTGGCATTCTATACCCACAAGTTTTATGGCGGTAAAATTATGACTGTGCCCAAAGCAGGCGTCTATAGCTTCAATTGGTTCAACGTGTGGTACACGCCTGGCGTATCGAAGATTTCGACGACGATTCGAGATAATAATGACTGCTCATTTGAGCTATCCAATCGGGGCAATTATGTGGCTATTGTCACGGATTCCACTCGTGTTTTGGGCGATGGTAATTGTACACCTCCAGGTGGGCTGGGCGTGATGGAGGGGAAAGCGATGCTTATGAAATACCTGGGTGGCATCGATGCAACCGCCATCTGTATCGACAGCCGCAATGAGAAAGGTGAACACGTTCCTGAAAAAATTATCGATCTGGTAAAAATGATCCAGCCCAGCTTTGGAGCGGTGAATCTGGAAGACATTCAACAGCCGAACTGCTATAAGATTCTGGACACACTGCGGGAAGAGTGCGAAATTCCTGTCTGGCACGACGATGCCCAGGGCACGGGCTGCGTGACCGTCGCTGGAATGATCAACGCCCTGAAAGTGGTCAATAAGAGGCTAGGCGATGTAAAAATTGTGTTCTGGGGCGCTGGTGCTTCCAACACAACGATTGCCCGACTGCTGATTTTGGACGGCGCTGATCCTGCCAAGTTGATTGTGTTCGATAGCAAGGGTTCTTTGCATAAAAATCGGGAAGACATTAAAAAAGATCCACGGTTTTATCGCAAATGGGAATTGTGCGAACATACCAATCCCAAAGGTATCACCGATATCATCGAAGCCTGCAAAGGCGCTGATGCACTGATTGCCTTATCAACTCCTGGCCCCGATGTGGTGAAGCCAGCCTGGATTCAAGCCATGGGCTCCAAGCCGATTGTGATGGCCTGCGCCAATCCAGTCCCTGAAATTTATCCATACGCAGCCAAGCAAGCGGGAGCTTATATTGTTGCTACTGGTCGTGGGGACTTTCCCAATCAGGTCAATAATTCATTGGGTTTCCCGGGCATTTTAAAAGGTGCGTTAACGGTTCGCGCTAAAAAAGTGACGGACGAGATGGCCATCGCGGCTGCTCATGCGCTGGCAGAATTTGCCGAGAAACGCGGCATCGACCCGGAGAATATCATGCCAAAGATGGACGAGCACGAGGTGTTCCCGTATGAAGCGAAGGCAGTTGGCATGAAGGCAGTGGAACAGGGCGTTGCTCGAAAAATCATGACAGGCGATGAGATCTATAAAACTGCCAAGCAAGACATCAAAAAAGCCCGGGAGATTTTTCAAACCCTAATGGATAAAGAGTTCATTCAAAAGCCACCCGAAGAGCTGATCAAAAAAGCGCTGGATAAAGCAATCGAGGCAGTCGCACTATAATTTTTCGTGCATTCTGGCACTCGATGGCAATTGGCGAACCCATCTGTCATTAAATTCGTGATAGGGTGTTCAGGGCAGTCACTGGTGGGTATCCCTTTTGGACAGTAATGCTGCGAGGGGTAGACGTGGCTCATGCTATTTTGACTGGTTTGAGGTAGCTACAATCCTACAAATCATGATAACCGATCGAGTGCCAGAAATTTCCCGTTTTGAGATCACGCTCTCGTTGCCGAAGAATGCTTTCTACACAAGGGCTGAGTTTGAATTACGGGAGAGCTGGAAATAATCCGTTTTATTTAAATTTCATAAAGGAAAATATGCTATGAAACGATCCATCTGTATTGTGTTAGGGGGACTATGCTTGATTTTAAGCCGCATGGGGTTGCTATATGGCCAAATAACAGTGACCGCTAAGGATGCCCCAAGTATCCCAGGAACCCACTTTGTCATGAGCTACCAGGACACGGTCGATGTGAATCTGGGTGAACCGGGAGCAGATAGATCCTGGGATTTTAGTGCTCTTTCTTTGCCGAAAAAATCCTACTGGCGCGTGGTGGACTATGCGACTTCTCCGTTCGCATATCGTTTCAATAAGGTCAACGCGAACCTGGTCTATGAGGTCACTTACGACGACAACGATACCATCACCTATAATTACGCACGCATAACCGACACCGACCTCACAGAATTGGGGCGTGGTAAGCTTACCGTGGTCGGCAACAACACCGTTTTCACGGAAATTACTATTGGCAAACGCGCGACACCGAAACTTAATCTTCCCGCTACTTATGGTGTTCCTGAATGGTCATCGGTATTGGAAATAGACACCACCTACTCAATTTTTAAAGTAACCATCAAAGACTCCAGCTATAATAAAATCGATGCCTGGGGCAAAATCAAAACGCAATTTGGGGAGTACGCCTGCCTTCGAATCCGTCAAAACCATTCGCGTTTCGTGTACCTGGGCAGCGGCGCTATTCCTCTGGAAATCAATGTTAACTACTTCTGGGTGACCAATAATTATGGAATCCTGGCCACTGTCACTGGATTTAGCGATATTACCAATCCGAACCCCAATCCCAACTACGCGCGAGCCAAAAGCGTTGATATCATGACCAGCTTCACGCCAGCGGCGGTTCCTAGCGTCAGCAGCGCGCAGCCACTAGAATTCGACTTATGGCAAAATTATCCCAATCCGTTTAATCCGAAAACACTAATTCGGTACCGACTCAATGCGTCGGCGCAGGTGAGCCTCAAAGTATTCAATGTTGAAGGACAACAAGTAGCGGTACTGGTACAGGCCCAACAACCTGCCGGACAGTATGAAGCACCCTGGAACGCCTGGAATTTGCCGGCAGGCATTTATTATTATCGCCTCCAGGCGAATAATCAGCAAATCACGAAAAAATGTTTGCTCTTGAAATAGCTAAATTGCGCAAGACGCTTGGTCATGACGCGCAGCCAAAATGCTCGATTAGTCACTTTTCGGTCATAGTCCCAGCCTGCAAATAGAAATGGAAATTTTCTGATTATCGAAAAAAAAATAGAGAATTCAATATGAGCGAACCGACACCAAATCGTCAGGGAACTGTTTTGGTCTGTGGAGCAGGCATCACTGGCATTCAGACCGCACTGGATCTGGCAAACGCCGGCGCTAGGGTTTATCTGTTGGAAAGTAACCCGACCATTGGGGGAATATTAGCGCAATTGGAACGGTCGGCGATCAATGACTGGCCAGCCCTGTGTCAACTGGCCCCCCTGATCGCTGACCTTCAGCGTCATCCCAATATCGAGCTGATTACTTACGCCGACCTGCTAAACGTTAAGAAGAAAGACAACCTATTTGAAGTCAGCATTCGAAAAAATCCTTATCGGGTGAATGAGCGTTGCAATGATTGCGGTGCTTGCGTTCAAGTTTGTCCGATCAAACCATTGAGCACATTCAACGAAGGGTTATCGCTCAGGACTGCCATCGATATTCAACACAAGGGCTTTTTCTCCACGTGCTACAATATCGAAAAAGAGACCCCCATTTGCCAGGAGACCTGTCCGGTTCACATTGATATTCGCAAATACATTGGGTTGATTGCCGATGGTCGTTATCTGGATGCCTTGGCCGTAATTCGAGAACGAAATCCCCTACCAGCCATTTGCGGCCGGGTGTGCAATCATCCCTGCGAAGGCGCTTGCAATCGAGGCAAACAGGACGAGGCAGTAGCCATCGATGCCTTGAAACGGTTTGTCGCCGATTATGAACTGCAATTGAAGAAGCAAGGCAAAATTCCCAAACCTGTTGCCCCACCCGTCAATGAAAAATTAGGCAAGGTAGCTGTCGTGGGTTCAGGTCCGGCCGGCTTGACGGTCGCCCACGATTTAGCACTCAAAGGAATCCGCTCCACCATTTTCGAGGCGGCTCCGGTTCCGGGGGGCATGCTTTGGCTGGCGATTCCTGAATATCGCTTGCCACGTGATATCATTCAAACCGAGGTCGATTACATCTGCGACCTGGGAGTCGAACTCAAGCTAAATACACCCATCAACAAGCAATACACCATCGACGATTTGTTGAAGGATGGCTATCGCGCCGTATTTTTAGGCATCGGCGCGCACCAGGGATTAAAATTGGGTGTGCCCGGAGAAGATGATTACGAGGGATTTCTGGATTGCATTGTGTTTCTACGGCGAGTGAATTTGGGTGATACCACCAAACCCGGTCGGAAGGTAATCGTAATCGGCGGCGGCAACTCGGCCATCGATGCGGCACGAACTGCATTGCGGCTGGGCTCAGATGAAGTGCATATCGTCTATCGCCGAACGGTGAAAGAAATGCCGGCCAATCCCTGGGAAATCGAAGAGGCTGAAAAAGAAGGTGTCAAGATAACATACCTCGCGGCACCGGTGCAGATTCTTGGGGAAAACGGCAAAGTCGTGGGGATGAGATGTACGCGCATGAAGCTGGGCAAATTGGATGCCAGCGGTCGTCGCAGTCCTGTCCCCATCAAAGGTTCTGAATTTGATATTGAAGCCGATGTCATTGTTCCCGCTATCAGCCAGCAGCCGGATGTCTCGTTTTTGCACGATGGGCACGGCTTGTCGATCAACAAATGGAATTCGTTTGATGTCAATTCTCGAACCATGCAGACCAATCGGCCTGAGATTTTTGCCGGTGGTGACGCAGTTACCGGTCCGGCCACTGTAATTCAAGCCATTGCTGCCGGCCACCAGGCAGCAAGCTCGATTGAAAAATTCCTCAAGGGAGAACTAAAATAGTTATTGGCATCATAGAACACCTGGAGCATAAATGAAAAAAGATAAATTCATTGCTGACTTCGAAGATATACCATCCCCGCGCCAAAAAATGCCTCATCTGTCGCTGGAAGAACGAAAGCTGAATTTCAAAGAGGTGGAACTGGGTTTTACTGAAGAGATAGCCCTGAAAGAGACCAGTCGCTGCCTCAGTTGTCGCCGCTGTATTGGGTGTGGCTTGTGCCTGGCCGAATGCGACCAGCAGGCGATTGTCTACGACCAGAAAGAATCATTCGTCACGCTTGAAGTGGATTCGATCGTTGTGGCGACAGGCGCTGAGAGTTTTGATGCTCGAAGAAAACCAGAGTTGGGCTATAGCTATTATCCGAATGTCATCACCAGCATCGAGTTGGAGCGGATATTAAATGCCAATGGACCCTTTGGTGGAATATTAATGCGGCCATCGGATGGAAATATTCCGCAACGGATCGCATTTATCCAATGTGTCGGTTCACGCGATGAAGACCTGGGGTTGAACTATTGCTCGAATATTTGCTGCGAAACTGCATTGAAGCAGGCGATGGTCATGATGGACCGAGTGGATGGCCTGGAAATCACCGTCTTTTTTTCTGACATGCGCCCATTTTCCAACCATGGCGAGTCCACTTATCTCAAAGCGAGAGGTGAATACGGCATCCAGTTTCTACCGGCAAAAGTCAATCGGATAACAGAAAATCCAGACACAAATTGCCTGCAGATTCAATATTCTGCTCGGGGACAAGATATGACGTTAGAGTTTGACCTGGTGGTATTATCAACGGGCATGGTGGCGACGACCGGTACCAGGCGCTTGAGCCGCCTATTTGGATTCAAGCCAAATAAATTTGGCTTTTTCCCAACACTGCCCCAAATGCCTGTAGCCAATTCAAGCGATCAAGTGTGGCTGGCCGGCGCCATCACTCAGC
>JAPDQM010000162.1:0-7242 GCA_034505795.1 Candidatus Zhuqueibacterota bacterium | reverse complement strand
CGCTGAACATGAACACGAAGATGCTCACGATATAAATATACCAGCGGCAAATAGCCATGCGTAATTGTTGCATCTTGAATCTGCTCATCATGGGTCATACTCAGCTAAACCATAAAATGGCTATTCGTATGGATTCGCTCCCCTGGAAATGGCCGACGTTCCCAAGAGCAATCACCACCAGGTTCTTGGCCGATTAGTTTATCCTATAACGCGATAGAGGCTTCATGAAAAGCGTTAGGCCTGGGATCACTAAAGTGTAAGTCGAATCAAAGAATCAAAGGCACGTTCCAATTCATCCCTCGTCGAGCGAGGTCGATTGCCAGTAACCCGGATGACCACCTTGCCTCCTTTTGACCAAAAAATCTCATGAGTGATGCCGATTTCGTAATTGAACACTACAGCCAGACCATTGGCTGTTCGTTGGATATTCGAAGGCAGCTTGCCATACCGATTCTTGTCCACTCGATCGAGGGCAGCATTGATCTTGTTCCACAACCGATACTCATCGGTGCCAATCATCGACTCAGATTCCTTCAGCAAAAATTGGTTTGCTTTCACCGGAATCAATTCCGCGGCATCTTCTTTAGCAGGAGATTCCCCGATTGTAGGCCGACTGGCTATCGGCGGACTTTCCAGCGATGGCGAACTATCAACCAATTTCTTCCGCACCTGATTTTCAACATTGCCCAGCTCGACGCCGCTCCCTCGATCCACACTAATGGATAGGTCGCTACTAATATCTAATGATACCCCCCGCTGGGCACGGGCTACCGGCCGACTGAATCCCGCATAACTGATATCGCCGATTTGAGAACTGGCCAATAGCGATTCTTCGGGCTTAAGATTCAGATCGAGATCCACCTTTTCCAGCTCACGCAGTTTGCGTGGATCAAACGGTTCTTCTTTTTCCTCGATAACCGTGTAGCGAACAATCTCCTCTTCGACTTCCGGCGGCGGAGGAGGTGGCTCTTCATTGCGGATCAATGGAATATTGATCACTTCGATGGCGGCAAATTGCTTCGTTGCCGAATCCGTCTTTTTCCTCAAAATTGGAAAGATTTGAAACAGTAGGATCAACAGCAGCAAACTGATGATAGCAGAAATTTCGAGGACTTTTATCTGCTTATTGTATAACTCGCCCCGATCTGTTTTTTCGACTCTTTTGACGACCTGAAAATATTCACGCCGCCCCCAAAATGAATTCACTAACATATTAAACCTTTATACCATTGAGTTGTGCATTCCCGTTGCCTGGTTTAATGTACTATTATTGACAAAATCTATGCCAGTGAATCCACCCGATTAATTCTTTAATAATATTGAGAATTAGACTACAATTTTTCAGCAATCCAGAGAGCTACGGTGTCTTATTTTGAAACAGCTTGTATAATTTTCAAACAACACCTCGGCCGAAAAAGAGCCTGGCGCACCGCTTCAATGCTATTCGATGGCCAAATAGCAATCGGCAATAGCCTTAAACCCAGATGGATTTGTGGAAAATCGCAAATATAAAGCAGTGCTCTGAACCATTGTTCACTCTTTCGTTGGCCCGCCGGATAATCTGCTTGATTTTCTGAGATATTTTTATAAATTATCCTGTTCATGTCACAGGAGTGCATCATTTTAATACAGGGGATCGCTAAAATCCGGTTGTAATATGATAAATTGGCCTACTATGAGCCAGTAGCTGGATTCTTTTTTTGATGTTGAATTGCCCCCAAAATTCATTCACTCAAATCTATTGAAGGAGTTAAATATGCCAGAGATGAGTCAGGGCTATACCATTCATGTCGTATCTCACACGCATTGGGATCGTGAGTGGCGCTATCCCTTTCAGGAATTTCGAATGTTGTTGGTCGACATGTTTGATAAGCTAATCGAACTACTCGATAAAAATCCAGATTATAAATATTTTTTGCTGGATTCTCAGACCATTCCATTAGAAGATTATTTAGCCATCAAACCAGAGAAAGAAGCTGCATTGCGTCGCCACATCGAATCAGGCCGCATTCACATCGGACCATGGTACACGCTTCCCGACACGCCCGAAATCAGCGGCGAATCGATTGTCAGAAATTTATTGATGGGGATGATGATCACCGAGGCCTGGAAAGGTCAAAAATGGTCCGGCTACAGCCCTTTTTCCTTTGGTCAATCCTCCCAGATGCCACAAATCTATCAGGGATTCGGACTGGACCATATCTTTTTCTATCGAGGCAATAACAATCGCATCACCAAGCACGAATTTATCTGGGAAGCGCCCGATGGCAGTCGCGTCATGGGCATGAGATCGGTCAATCCCTACGGCCGTGCCAATTGGTACGTTCATGTCTATCGGCCGGTGGCGCTCAATAAGTGGCCTTTTCAGTGGGATTACCATTGGCACGAAGGCCAGTTGCCTTTTCACCCCTGCGATGAGGAATTGCAAGGATTCGATTATTGGTTACTGCAGGGCAACCATCTCGATCACCTTCATTTAGAAAATCTGCCCAAAGCCCTGGCAGAAATCAAGAGTCATGCGATCAAAGACGCCACCTGTCACCAGCTTCTGTACTTGGATGGCATGGATCAGGTGGAAGCTTATCCCCGAACGCCAGAGATCATCGCCCATGCCAACGAGCTCCAAACCGGCGATACCTATCTTCATAGTTCTTTTTATGACTATGTGCAGGCCGTCAGAGCCAATGCCAAAGATTTAGCGGTGATGAAAGGTGAATTCCGCTATACCATGGTAGATGGTTTATGGCAGAACCTTTTTCCTGGCATGTTGAGTGCACGAATGTACCTCAAACAGCAGAATCGCCACTGCGAAATCAAGCTTCAAAAAAACGCCGATACCTGGGCTGCGCTCGCCGAACTCCTGGGAATGGAATACCCGCACGGCATGATGACACTGGCGTGGAAGTACCATCTGGCCAACCAGTCGCATGATAGCATTGCCGGGTGTAGTGTGGATCTCGTGCACGAGGATGTGGAATACCGCAATCGGCAAGTACGACATCTGGCCGACAATATTTCGCGACGAGCCATGGCGCATATTGTCACCCAGATCGATAATAGCCACCTGCCAAACGATGCCGTGTGTCTGGTCGCCTTCAACCCCACTCAATTTGAGCGTTCCGAGGTGGTGAATGCAGTAATTGATTTGCCGGAAGAAGTGCCGGCTCGCTGGTTTAAATTAGAGGATGAAGCAGGCCAGGAACTCGGGGTCCAGATCTTTAATCAATTTCCCTTCGGGCCAATCGTAAAAAATCCGTATGAATTCCCCATTCCCTACAAGGCCCGACGCTTTCAGTGTGCCCTGGAACTTGAGCAGGTGCCGGGGATCGGCTACAAGACATTCATTATTAAGCCCCAGGCTGGGCCCAAAATCAATTATGGCTCGCTGTCACCAGCAGCCAATGTAATGGAAAATGAATTCCTGCGAATTGAAATTCTAAACGATGGCCGCTTCGATCTGATCAATAAGACAACGGGAAGGATCTATCGCGGCCTGCACTATTTTGAAGATCGTTCCGAAGTCGGCGATCATGCCACTCATCGTCCCGCTGCTGAAGATGAAATTATCAGTAGTATTGGCGCGCCGGCTCGAATAGCGAAAATTGTTGATGGGCCTCTGGTCGTACAATATAGAATCGAACTGGATATGCTGCTGCCCAAAGACGCTGCTGCGGATCGTAGTCGCCGCAATCCCGAAAAAGTGCCCTTTTTGATCACCTCGTTGTTGACTTTAAGAAAGGGCTCCCGCCATCTGGAAATCCAAACCCGGATCGACAATCAGGTACGGGATCATAAACTGCGCGTCATGTTTCCCTCAGGCTATGGGCAGGCGATGAAATCTTACTCTGAAACGCATTTTGACGTTACCGAACGTGAGATACATCTGCCTGACACCTCTACCTGGAAGGAGCCGATGCTGCCCTATTATCCTCAATATACCTTTTGTGGGGTCCAGGACGAAAAAACTGGGTTAGCGATTCTTAACATTGGGCTACCGGAATATGCCGTCCATGAGGACGAAAATAGAACCATTGGCCTCACGCTATTGCGTACATACCGCTTTCCTATTATCGGGGCTGATCCTGAAAATGTGGCAACGGACGAAACGCAAGTCATGTGTCAGTGCTTGCGGCCATTTACCTTCGATTATGCCATTTATCCCTATGCTGGAGATTGGACAAGTGGCCAGGTTTTTCGGCAAGCCTATCAGTTTAATTTTAAATTGCGGCTCAATCAAATCGGCAAAAGTGAGGGGTATCTGCCTCCGCGACTTAGCTTTATCCGAATTGAACCGGAACAACTGGTCCTGTCGGCCATCAAGAAATCGGCGCGACGCAAAAGTCTAATCATACGAGTTTTCAATCCAACCGAAGCCACTCTCACCGGAACAATTCAAAGCTGGAAGGCGATTCGCGCAGCAAATCTTGTCAATCTAAACGAGCAAATAATTTCGCCACTGGTAATCGAAAATGACAGGACGATTGCACTAACGGTGAGCAAAAACAAAATAGTCACACTAGAGCTTAGGTTCAGTGAAGAATAGAGATGTTGATTCAAGGTCTGGGATCAAGAATATAATGGGGAGGAAATCAGCTTACCACGCTTCCTCCCCGGTGCCAACTTTGGAATCAAATTTTATATTAACGATGGAGGTTTTGAACTAGGATTTTTTCACCATCTTGAAATAGCACTTCAATTTTCTGGTCGCTGATTACATTTTTGACCACTCCAAAACCAAAAATTTTATGATGGATGGGCATTTCCAATGCATATACTCGATTCATATCATATTCAATGGCCATCCCAAAGTCCATACCATCCAATAAGCGGGACCATTTATCCCGCCGTGCCCGACGAGCAGGCTTTTCTTCGGATTCGCGCTGAACGATTGGAGTCGGCGTCTTTTTAGCCTTTTTGGGGGCAGCTAATTCAGAGGCAGTTGCTGACGGTCGATATTTATGATAACTCATGCATTGCTTGCACATCACTTTGTCGATTTTATCCTGATTCAATGCGGTGATTACATGAAAAGTATCTGTTTTGCATTTCCTGCAAAAGGCCTCTATTTCCTGGCCGATCATTTTTGTTTCCATCTAAACTCCTTGAAGGGAATGCCCCCTCGAATTGGGTGAAAATTATGGTTGCTACTCGTACGCTTCAGTTCCGACCACAATACCGCCAGCTCTTCATCGCCTGCTAATTCCAGGCTGACCAACGAAGTACTTGCTTGACCGACATATTTTGAGGGGGTCACGCGCTGGTATTTGTGGGGTATGCATTTTTTCAGTTGAAAGATACGAAATTTAATTAATATAAGCAAGAAATTTATTGATCGAGGCAGGAAAATTATCAGAAATCTTGACCACAAAACCCTCGATCCCCTCAGTCATCCAGTTCACCACAGAAATCAGCATTCTCGAATGCCGTTTACACTCCGTTACAATGGCAATTGCGAAAATCGATATTTACAAAAATGCGTTGACTTTTTCATTTTATTTTTTTAATGTATCTTCAACTACTCAGCAATTTAATATTCAAAAAGCAGCAGGAGGCCATGTGAAAACATTGAAATTTCAAATTGCCGTTACGATAATGATCATCCTCAGCCAATGTCTTCCAGGCGGAGCTCAGTTGCCTGAAAAATTTCAGCAACTCATTCGGGAAGGTCAATTCACTCAGGCGCAGCAGCAAATGCGCCAGGAATTGGCGACCAACCTGACCATGGATTGGCGGCTGCGCCACTCATTGGCTTTTGAAATTGAACGATTAGACCGAATCAGAAAAGATTTTACCCGCGACCAAAATGATATTATGGCCTATATCCAGCAATATCTCCCGACGGTCACAAGTGGCGATCTTAAAAAATGGGAAGCTGAGCAATCGTTGGAGTGCCTGATAATTGATGGGGAGAAACGTTATTTCAAATGGGCCGGACCAAATCTATTTCGCATCAACCGCGCACTTAGAACACTCAAAGCCGAAAAGGCTACGATACCGCCACCGGCATTTGACCGGTTAGCCGATATCACCCAGATCATTGCTCAAAGTATTCATGATAATCGAAAATTCACCAAACCAGTGCGCGCAAAAGTCACCTATACCGTCGACGTGGACAAAGATGCTGTCCCTGCAGGAAAGATAATTCGTTGTTGGCTGCCGTTCCCGCGCGAAATTCATAACCGTCAAATGGACGTTCGGCTGGTCTCCAGCGAACCAGCGAGGCACATCATTTCGCCCAATGACGACTATTTACAGCGGACCATCTATCTAGAAAAAGCGGCCAATTGCGAGGAGCCAACTCGCTTTCAGGTAGTGTTTGAGTTTACCAACCATGCGGTTTTCGAGAAAATTGATCCACAGCGCATTACAGTTCCCCAAATTACTCCGGAGTTGCAGCCGTTTGTCGTCGAACGGTATCCCCACATCTGCTTTACGCCAGCACTGCGGGAACTGTCCTCAAAAATTGTCGGCTCTGAAACGAATCCCTATTTTATTGCCCAAAAAATTTTTCGCTGGATCGACGAAAATATCCCCTGGGCCTCAGCCAGAGAATATTCGACTATTCCCAACATCACTGAATATGTCCTGTATCACCGTCATGGCGATTGTGGCATGAAGACTTTATTCTTTATAACACTTTGCCGGCTGAACGGGATTCCTACCCGGTGGCAATCGGGATGGACTATCGAGCCAGGCAGCGAAGGGATGCACGATTGGGGCGAAATCTATTTCGAACCCTATGGCTGGTTGCCAATCGATGTTACTTATGGGCTGCAACATTCAAACAATGAGTCGGTAAAATGGTTTTTTCTTGGTGGCATGGATGCTTATCGCCTGATTGTCTGCGATGATTATTCGCAGAACCTGTACCCAGCTAAGATCCATTTTCGCTCCGAGACGGTTGATTTTCAGCGGGGCGAATTGGAGTGGGAAGGCGGCAATCTGTATTTTGATCGCTGGAACTATGAATTCAATGTTGAGTTGCTCAACTAAAGCCGGACTGAATCGGAAAAGCTTTCAAAATAACTTTCTCAGCCCAAAATAGCCTAAAATAGTTGAAAAAAATTCTTGACTTTAAGCCCGAAATGTTTTATATTTAATCTGACATCGCGGGGTGGAGCAGTTGGTAGCTCGTTGGGCTCATAACCCAAAGGCCGTAGGTTCGAATCCTACCCCCGCTACAATGGAAGCCTGAATGACAAATTCGGGCTTTATTTTTTGAGGGAAAAGCAGGCGATGTAT
>JAPDQM010000161.1:0-7295 GCA_034505795.1 Candidatus Zhuqueibacterota bacterium | reverse complement strand
GATGCGACGCTTTATCGGTCACTGCAAAGGTGATGTTGGCGTCAAGCGACACTCCGATATCCCCGGGTAGGGGATCCAGCGGCACAATCAGCGGTGGCGTGGTATCATTCGTGGTACGAAAACCATAGTTCTTGGTAGCCGTATTGCCGGCAGAATCTGCCGCCTCGACCACTACCGTAATGGAATCCCCCCACAGCAGATTAGCTGTCGGATCAAAGACACAATAAACACTGTCTGGCTGAATGACTTTTTTAGTGAATGCACCAGCGATTGGCTGGCCGGTATGGTAGCTGGTTACGGTGACGGTGATCTTGCTGGTATCGGGATGCGACGCTTTATCGGTCACTGCAAAGGTGATGTTGGCCCCCAGCGACACACCGGTATCCCCGGGCAGGGGATCCAGCGGCACAATCAGCGGCGGCGTGGTATCTTGTCCGATGGTTTTGAATTGATAGCCCAGGATGTTCTGGTTGCCCACACTATCGGCCGCCTGGACTTCCACCTTCACCAGGTCATCATAGGCGAAATCGGTATCGGGTTTATAACGGAAATAAACGGTATCGCCAACGGTTTTGTTCGAATCCGGTTTCGCATGATCGACATTCACCTGCCGACTGGCGATCTTCAGCCACACCGATGATACGTCCACATGAGATTCCGTGTCCCAGACCTTGAAAACGATGGGGCTGTCCACGGGGACATCGACGGCATTGGCCAACGGATCAACGGGTTCGATCACCGGTGGCGTAGTATCGCGGAGCGGATAAAAAGTAAAAGTAGTGTCAGCGAAATTTTGGAGATATGAACGATCCCAAACATAAATCGAACAGACTACGGCATCATTCCAGTCGAATGCTTGCGGAGGCTGATACTCACAGTAGATTTTATACACGCTGTCTATAAGTGTAATCTTGGGACGCAAACTGTCTTTTTCAAAAGAACGCCATTTTAAATAGATAAAAATGCGACTGGTATCAACTCCGAATTTGTCCCACTCATTTGGCTTTGGCGTAAAGTCGTCAAGCACATAGAATTTGATAGTCGTCTTTAAGGGCACATTGATGGTGTCGGGTTGTGGATGAACCAAAATAAAATACGGCGGCTTTTTGTCGCATTGGATTCCCGGCGGGGGGGTGACAGGTTTCACATTGGAATTGGCAACGATAGAGTCCTGCCTGGAACTGGCTGTTGTAACATCCTGTGAGAATGGTGCTGCTGCCGTGCGGGTCCAGCCAGCAAGGCTGAACATCAAAAATATTACCACTATCGTTATGGGATGTGCTAATATTTTATTAAATGCTATCATACGCGACCTCACACCAGAATGGGGTTGTTCAACGCCAACGGTAGTCACACGGTGGATAAGGTAATCACGTTCTCCATTCAGCTCAGGTTCAATCCAGGTCTGGATCCGGTGGTCTTGCTCTGTTTCGGTTGCTACCGTAATTTACAATGATTATTTATTTGACAACGGCATCACATTAGTGCCATTTTTACAAATAATATTACAAAGTTTTTTTTAAATACAAAAAATCTGATGATGTAACAAGCTTAATAAGCTATTACAAAATCTTTAGGATACAAAACCTTATAACAATTATTTGTTTGAAATAATGGCTGAACAGCGATATTGAAGAAATGCCAACGTCTGTAACTGATGAAAGCTGGTCAGCTCTCTTAAAAACGTGTAGTTTGAGGCTGGTGTAACGTATTGCATAAGAACATCACAAACGAATTTTGCGAAAAAAATGATTATGCTGTTCCGAAAAAGCAGTAATTAATAAAAAAGCGATCTGGTTGAAGGATATGAATTTAATGTAACATCTTGGATCAATGATAATAATTTATTATCAAAAAGTCAAGCAATTTTTTTACTATTTATAATTTTTTTTAGCCTGCTAACAAAGCCTATATAGCTACGAAAACTTAAAAGAGATTAAATTTTTTAATTTCATACTTGACATTTTGATAATTAATCTTTATATTACAACAGTGCGTTTTTGCGTGATAGCTAATCCAATCAAAAAGGGATCATGCATAGCATTTGTTACAAGTCATGCACGAACAGCTTTAGCACCTCATCATTCATTTCCTATCTCTCTTGCGTTATCGAATTTTTGATTTTGACTAACTTGCGCCTAAATTTTCGGATGATTTCAATCGCCTATCTATTTCTGAGCAACTCCAATTATCATCATGAACTGCAATTCATATTGTAACTTGTTATACCTATTTTTTTGAAATGCGTCAACGCTTCAAAAAAATCTTGATTTCAGATTAATTAACATCGGAGGGCAATATGAAGTCTGCATGTTTTTCCTTGCTGGCATTGCTCGTTTGGTTGGTGAATGCGGGATTCACTGACTCGAATGCGCCAACCAGCGACATGTTCGGGCTCAAGATGGAGGTGATCGCACCGTTTCCCGATCTTATCGACGACGATATCGAAATGGATACCGTCGTCTATAAATCCAAAGTCTCAGTAATCATTTTCTATAAAAATTTATCTGGTTCTACGATTAACGATTTTGAAATCACCGCTTTTTTCCCCAATCGATTAGAGAGTTATAGCAAATTGATCGCGTGGGATCGAACACCAAATTATGTCGATCCCGATAGCTCTATTCAAGCACAATGGAAGATTGGGAGATTAAATTCTGCGGATTCAGGGCGAATCGAATTTTCGTTGCATTTCAATCGGGCATCAGAGGATACCATTTATCTGTCCTACGAAATCGCCGCAGGTGCCCAAGGAAAGCATGTTTCGCAAATTTCTCACACCAATATTTATGTGCCGATGGGGGGCGGAATTATTCCTTATCCCAATTTAGCAATCAGCAAAACCGATGGCGTGGATCAAGTGTATCCTGGCGATATCATCACCTATAACATTCGGTATCAAAATGTGGAGACCCGTCAGTGTACTCCAGCTACAAGGGTGGTTATTGCAGATACCCTGCCCGCCCATTTTACTTTCTTAGACGCATCTTCAGATCCGATCCAGGAGACATTACCTGATGGCAGAGTCTTGCTTAGGTGGAACTTGCAACATCATGTTCCTACCGGCTATTCAGGGACAGTTCAATTTCGTGTGCGGGTGGATTTGATCGCTTATGGCGACACCTTGGTTTATAATACGTGTCGAATCACCTCTGCGATCGAGGAGATCGATTTAACGAATAACACATTCCGCGAACCGGTTCTGGTCGTTCCCAAAATTGATCTGGCGATTTATCAGATCGGGCCGCCTGAATACACCATGGTTCGCGATGAAAATCGTGAATTCATCATTCGTGGCCACAACTTCTCTCTACTGGATCTTAAAAATGTGAATATCAACGTAAAAATCGATGACGGCAACTCGGGTTCAAATATTTACGCCATAACAGACTACAGTGGTGGGGGCAACAATACAAACGATGAATCAATTCTCTGGACGGTACCGTTGTTAAAGGCGCAAGATAGCGTTGAGTATAAGTTGCGAATTTTGATAAACCACCTTGATAAAACCCAGGATTACGCCATTCATTTTAGTGCAAGGATTGATACGGCCATCTTACTCGCCGATAGAGCCCACGATGATATAAATCCATCAAATAATCATGCGGAATGGGTGGTTAACGTCGATGGGACGCCGAATCTGGCTGTCAAGATCGAAGCTGACCAGGCAACTGCGATGACCAACGACACTCGTGCGTTCAAGCTAACCTGCACGAATCTATCGGTCGCGATCCTGGACAGCGTTGATGTCCGAGCGTACATTCAGGATGGTGAGAGCGGGTTTAATTATTACACATTGACGTCATCGCTGTCGGAGCAAGATGGTCGACCCAATGCGGATACCACCATGCTATCCTGGCGCATTCCCCCGTTGAAAAATAACGAATCCCTAAATATAAGCTTCACCCTACGCTACGATAAAATCGGTAGGCCGTATCGTGATTATCCCAATTTTGCGATCATGGCGACAATCGATTCCGTGGAAACGGAGGCCGCAGAACTGGGCGATAATATCAGCCAATGCACTCTTTTCATTGACGGCACGCCGAACCTCGCAGTGGATATCACCGAAGCCTCCGGCCGGACGGGGTTTGGGCCCAATGGAACCGCAAATTTCAAGCTCAAATGCCAGAATTTATCCAGCCCGATAACCGCTCCGGTGGATTTATCGGTCGTTATTGAAGGGCAAAATATTTTCACCTTAGGGCAGTTTGCTGATGCAATTATCATGAACAACCAGCGTATTACCTGGCCGTTGCCCGCGCTCGATTTCAACCAAGCGATCGAGAGGAATTTTAACCTTACGTTTGACAAAATCGAACAAGCTGGCAATTATTCCATCCGATTGCTCGCCAGTGTTGATACTGTGGAAGTGAATCCTCAGGAGTTCAGCAACAATCGGGATCAGTGGGAACTTTCGGTTAGCGCTGCTCCCATAGTAACTTTAGGCCCGATTAACCTGACGCCACAACGCCCCCTGCTGAGAAATGTTATTCAATATGTGATTCCTTATGGCAACCAGGGGAATTTTACAGCTCCCAATGCGGTAATGACAATCGAACTTCCGGCTTGTACTTTCGCTCGATCCTATCTACATCAAACTGCATATTATGCCTTTTCGGATAGCACCATTAGCACGTTTCAAGTGCCGTTAGGTGATCTTAGGCCGGAGGCTCAGGGCAGTGTGGTGGTAAATTTGCGAATTTACGCGTTCAAACAATTGCCATCCAACCTAAAGCCGCCGCTGCCATTGAATTTTAAAGCGTATATCACTTTCGATGGTGGCCGGGTCGACGCAGCCAGAACAGATAATGTCGATTTTCCGCTGCCGATCACCAAACTAACGTTGGACAAAAATATCGCACCATCCGATCAGATGCCGGTGCAGGTCATTTTTACCTCTGGCGAATTTGGTGACCTGGCGGTGAAGGTCTATAACCTGGCCGGCGAATTTATCGCCACGGTTTATCAGGGGCCGGTGGATCGAGGCGATACCTACACCTTCTTTTGGAATGGCCTCAATGATGCCGGGACGCCGGTAGCCAGTGGAGTCTATTTTGTGTACGCCACAGCTAAATTTTATAACGGCTATAAAAAAGTTATCATTGTGAAGTGAAAAAAGCAGGAGGCAAACATGAAAAGATCAACCATTTTGCTGCTCGCCTTTCTGGCTTTGATAATACATCAAGCGATTCTTCCCGCTCAGGACATTGGTTCGTCTGGTGCCACGTTTTTGAAACTGGGCGTGGGCGCCCGCCCCATTGGCATGGGCTCGGCTTTCAGCGGTTTGAGTGACGATGTAAATGCCATCTATTGGAATCCTGCCGGGCTGGGGTTTATCAAACGTTGGGAACTGTCATTTACCTATCAACGCCTATTTGCGGACTTCGATTACCAGGCATTGTTTTACTCGCATCAACTCCGTCTGTTAGGTTCGCGCAAGGCCGCACTGGGTTTTGGTTTGCTGCGGTTGGGTTCCCTCGAGGAGTGGGATAGCACCGATGGAAAGATGCCCGCAGTGGCTGCCGGCGATGTGACGGATTATGCGGTCATTCTTCCCTTCGCCTATCGCTTCGATTGGTTGTCCCGCAACCTGGCGATGGGGGTTAACTATAAATATGTCAACAACCGGCTGGGCGAGTACTCATCCAATGCGCACGGTGTGGATTGCGGCCTGATGTTCAAAACCTCACTATTTGATCGACTATTTTGGTCCTTGGGGACGACCGTCCAGAATGTGACGCTTAAGAAAGTGCAATTTATCCACGACGCCGAACTATTGCCGTTTACGTTGAGAGCCGGCTCTGCCCTCAAGATCTTTTTAACCGAGAATCAGGACCTCACGCTGGCTTATGATGTATCCCGTCCACGCGATAACCAGTTAAAGCACCATTTCGGTTTTGAATATTGGCTCCATCTGGGCATTCATCGCTTTGGTTTGCGGGGGGGCTATCGTCTGATCGATCAGGATTTGGGCAAAATGGCTCTCAGCATCGGCTATGGCCTGGATGTAACCCCCATGGCCCGGAACTCATACTTTTCGGAAATGGATCTGGGCCTGAACAATTACAACCCCGATATTCTGGGCAATACCGAGCTTTTTAGTATTACGCTGAAACCGAATAGTCCGGAGCCGTTCCGCAGGCTGTTGCCGGAGTTTGATGCGCAGTTTACCAGTGAGACTCATTATTTGCTCACCTGGGAGGAATCATTCGACTACGATGATCATGATCGCGTGGAGTATCTGGTCGTATTGGATACCAGCTACGCTAAAATTGATTCGGTCAAAAACAATGCTCGCAAAATCATCGAGGCGCTGAAACATCAACCGTCATGGAACGGAGCACTTTTCTATCGATTGACGCCTGGCACCTCAGCGCGATTTGAATACCAGCGGGATGTTGATTTTCAAACATTTTATTGGGCAGTAATTGCCTACGACCGCAATTTGAATATCACCATTGCCACGGGCAGCGATGAAATTGGCAAATTCAGCAACCGCAATTTGCCCGACATTAAGCCAGTGGCGTTGAACTTTGCAACGGCCTCACAATTCGACACTTCTAAATTTCAGGGTGAGCTGGAGGCGAAATTCGTTGGGCTAATCAAAAAGCCGTGCCGGGTGGTGATTTACGATAGCACCGATGCTCGAATCATCTGCTCGGGCATGATCGCCCAATTGGCGGCTGCGGATACATTTTCATTGAGCGGAAAGTGGTGGGCGGATCAATTGGGGTCGCATCGCATTGCCGCCATTGCCGACTTTGAGCAATCGATCCAAGAGCGCAATGAAACCAATAATGTGCTTTCCCGACCGTTTCTCACCATCCCATACGGCATCGTGTCGGTGCCCGATACCATAAAATTGGAAGAGCTAAGCTATGAACATATCGAACTTCCCACCATCCCCTATATCTTTTTTGAGCCCAATAGCGTCGATTTTTCACAAAATTCACGGCTGGACAACGAAACCGATCCTGATTCTCTGTTGAAGCTGTTCGGCAAGCGCTTGCAGCAAGACTATCCGGGACTACGAATCTGGTTGCGGGGTTACATCGACCCGGTATCGGAGCAGCCGGTAACTGGCGATCGGCGATTGTCCTACCTGAGGGCGGAAAAAGTCAAACAAAAACTCATCGAGTATGGCGCCAGGGAGTCGCAGGTGATCGTTTTGCAAGATCATCGGGATACGGAGCCGCGGCTGGAGCGGAAATCTTCGGTAATTGATCCCCTGGATCAGGCCATGGTCTCGGAGGAAAATCGACGCGTGGAGATTCGTCTGCCAGATAACCTGC
>JAPDQM010000160.1:0-7318 GCA_034505795.1 Candidatus Zhuqueibacterota bacterium | reverse complement strand
GGTGAACCCATTCGACGAGCCACCACCTTCAATCTGACCAGCGGCCTGACAGCTAATTTTATCTGGACCATCATGGCGGATCCTCAACAAGGCGACCTATGGATCGGAACGAGGGGCGGCGGCATTTCCCGATATCGGCCGCAGCATGCTGCGCCTCAAACCTACTTGGATACCAAATTCAATGTGGTAACCACGAATCTGGTTGAATTTCGATTTCACGGCGCCGACGACGTGACTCATGTTGAAGATTTAGCCTATCAATATCGGCTGGTAATAAATCATGATGACATGATGCCATGGCAGGAAACCCCCAGCCAATATGTGCCGCTGTTTTTGGAAGACACCGATCGCCCCATGAAATATATCTTTCAAGTGCGTGCCATCGATCGAGATGGCAATATCGATCCGACGCCCGATCAAACAGAGTTCGTGAAAATCGATGCACGCGCTGGCGGCGCAGTCGAATTATCAACCGGTGATGTTCATATTCGGCTCTTGCTACCGCCGGGTTTGTTGGCAGCGCACCATCAAATTCGCATCACCCCGCTGCCCCAATATCAACTGTCCGACACGGCCACTGTCATTGTCGGTTTTAAGATCTCGGGATTGCCTGAGGCTCCAGAACTCGTCAAACCGGTTACGTTGTCGATTTCATTTTCTAATCCGCAAGGGTTCCCAAAGGATCAATTGGCCATTTATCAGGAAACGGAAGGTCAACAGCCCGTTGGCGGTACCACCCAAATGAACAACGGAAGCCTCTGCATCTCTACCATTATCTTTCGATCGGGCATTTACGTGGTTCGATCCCAATCGATCAAACCCGTCCTGTCGAATTCCTTTGATTTGAACTTGCAGCCGCGCATCTTTTCGCCAGCCGGCAACGGTCGCGGCCACGGCGATCGCACCACCATCTCATTTTTCCTTAACCAGGAATCTCAGGTGGGTATCAAAATTTATAACAGCGCCGGTCGACTTGCCAAAGCAATCAAAACCAACCCGCAGCTTCCCTGCGGCTACAATGCCATCGATTGGGACGGGACCGATGACGCCGGCAATATTTGCGACAGCGGACTATATATCGTCACGGTAACCAATGGAAATAAAGTTCATCAGAAAACAGTATTGCTACTCAACAAATTTTGAGTTATAGATCATTCCTTTTAAGGAGGTAATACAATGATTAAAAAGATCCTGGCCTCATTTGGCTGGGGGTTCTATCTGATGGTGCTGCTGCCCGGGATGGCGGCGGCGCAGCGTGACTGGGTCTTTGTGGGCCCGCGCGCGGTGGGCATGGGCAGTGCCTATCTGGCCGTGTCTAACAACGCCGAAGCGGTTTACTGGAATCCCGCCGCGCTCGCGCGCATGGAATATTTCCATTTCACCTTTGGCTACGGCGATTTTTACAAGGTGAATTTCAAAACCTACTACGCCAGCACCGTCTTCAATTTTCCCTTGGGCCGACGGGTGGCGGACTATTTTACGTTTGGCCTGGATTGGTTGGGGTTGCAGGATAGCAGCCAGACCCGATCGAGTCTCACCAATGAATTCCATGCCGCGCTGGGGATCAAGCCTTTCAAGAGCGTACCCACGCTGAGTTTTGGCATCAGCGCCAACCTGCAGCACCAAGATGACTGGAATGTGGGCGCGCTCTATTCGCTGCCCTTTGTTCCATTCAAATCCTGGGGCCGATTCAGCCTTGGCCTGATGTTTCATCATCGCTATGGTACTCCGGAGAAGCGGCCGATTGGTCAAAAAAATCTCATGAAAAATCATCGCTTCCGATATGGCTTAAGTTATCAGCTTTTCAAGGGCCTGGGGCCAATTCGGAATCCATTGCTGGCGATCGATTATGGTGAGCGTTTGCACAAGGGAATGGAACTGACCTTACGATTAGCGGATTGGCTCACCGCCTTGATTCGTTATGGTGTGCAAAAAGATTTGAAGAATCAGGAAAAGATGACTCATTCGTTTGGCATCACCCTGAATTATGATTTTCGTAAAACCTTAGCCAAAGCATCGCTTAACGCCGTCCCGCAGGCGGAAGTAGCTGAGGTATCAGGAGAACAAAAGCAGGCAGAGGTCTGCTATCATTTTGCCCGCACCAATTCTCCTGAATGGAATAGCTGCTATCAGTACGGCGTTGCCGCGGTTATCGTATCCAGCCAGGTTCCAGTACCAGCCGCAGAACCGGCCGCTATTTGCCCCAGCTACATCCGACTGAATTGGCGCGGCAGCCGCGAGAATTACGAAGATGGATATGTGGTTCTCCGAGACAAAGTGCCGACGCATCAGGATTATTGGTTTATCAAAGGATTGGGTTGGCGTGAGAATAGCTATTGCGATGCCGGGCTCAATCCCGGTGATTACACTTATCAGATTGTTGCCTACAAAGAAAATATCGACTCGAAAATCGACCAAACGCTGATGATCTCCCAGGCTACGCAAATCAGCTATACAACAACACCAGTCGACTGGCTCTGCAATCTGACCATTTTACATCATTCAAAATCAATTACTCTGACATTCGGAATGGCTGGAACTGCTGCCAATGGCATGGATGCAGCCTTATGCGAGGAGCAGCTCACTACCGCGCAGACCAACACATTTGACGCCCGGTTCATAATTCCCAAGATGAATACCAACGCGATTACAAAAATGCAGGGCGAGTCCCTGGTCGATATTCGCCCGAGCACTGAATCCCAGATCACCTGGACCATCCACCTGCAGCCCGATCAAAATCAAGAGCGTTTTGAACTGACCTGGGATAAATCGATTCTACCAGCAAAGGATAAAGGGACAATTCAGTTAAAAATTCTTTCTGATGTCAATACCAGAATAATAAAAATGCAAGAGAATACCAAAGAGGTTATTGAAAAGGATGAGATAGTAAATCAGATTGAGATCATTTTCACCAGCATCACCCCATAATGCCTCTTGCAAACCAGGCTTGCCTTTGAAGCCTGGTTTGCCTTTCAAAAAATTGCTTGAATCTCTCCTGAATTTTGCTTACTTTTCGGTTGCTAAAAACTGATCCCCGTAATAAAAACAACCGAGAACCAACAGGAACCAATGGAAAATCTGATTCAACGCTACCTCTCTGGTGATCGACGCGCACTGGCGCGTCTGATCTCCTATATCGAAAACGAAACCGATAATGCTTCTCAATTGCTGGATAAAATTTATTATCGCACCGGCCACGCCTATCGTATCGGCATTACCGGTCCCCCTGGCGCGGGAAAAAGCACCATTGTGGATCAATTGGCCCGATTATATCGCCAGCGACAGAAAACAGTGGGGATCATTGCCGTCGATCCTACCAGCCCATTTAGCGGGGGAGCGTTATTGGGTGATCGCATTCGCATGGGCGATCTGGCCACTGATCCGGGTGTCTTCATTCGCAGCATGGCCACCCGGGGCAGTCTTGGAGGTCTAGCGCAACGTACCCTGGAAGCAGCCGATCTGCTGGATGGGTTTGGCTTTGAAATCATCATTTTTGAGACGGTCGGCGTAGGACAATCTGAGCTGGATATCGTCGAGGCGGCGGATACCACTGTGGTGGTGCTCGTTCCTGAATCCGGGGATTCGATCCAGGCCATGAAAGCGGGACTGATGGAAATTGCCGATATCTTTGTTGTCAATAAAGCCGATCGTGAAGGCGCCGAGCGCGTGGTGCTGGAGATCCAATATGTCCTTGAATTCAATAAAGAGGCCAGAAAGTGGCTGCCGCCAGTGTTGCAGACCATGGCTCACACCGGGCAGGGCATTGGGAATCTGCTGGAGCAAATCGACAGGCACAACCAATTCCAATATCAGCATCAGATCAAATTAGCCAAGCAGAAAAAACGAATAGAAAATTATGTCCGCCAGATGATCAACCAAACCATTCTGAACCAATTCTGGCAGCCAGAGCAAGAAGAAAAATTAGCGCGACAAATCGAGCAAATCCTGAACAAAGAACGCTCGCCGTATGGAGTCGCTCTGGAATTGATCGCAGCCTTCCAGAACCACAATATCTATTCGCAATCGAGATAGAAGATCGCATCAGGTTAAGATTGCTCCAGGACTGCTCTGAAATTCCCCAAATTGGAAATCGTCGCATCAAAAAAACGATCAGCGTGTTATTCATTTCTTCCTGGCAGCCTGTCCTTGAAATTAGTGGATCATTCGACACCACTGTCCCGGGCAACGCGCAGGTGTCATGCGTTGCCTGGAGCATCATCAGTTCCCCTTGTTAGCTCGGCAGCGATTCCCATTTTTCTGTCGATAAGTTGCGCAAGATGACAGCGATGCTCACAATAGTTAAACCAACCAGCAACAGACCAACCAGCAAATGCCCAAGTATCAGATGTCCAATTCCCAGCAAAGCGCCCAGCACCGCCATAATCGCGGAAAGTGCGCCCACGACGTTTTTGCGGGTGAACAAAGAACCGGCACTGAAATTCGTAGGCAGTTTGTTAGCGATTCTTTTCCAGCCTGGTCCGCCCGGTTGAACCCGCTTATAGAATTCGATCAGTTTGTTTTCATCCACAGGCTGAGTGAGCATGGTCACGGTAACCCAGATCAACAACGAAATCGGTACGGTGTAAATCAGCGTCCAGGGAAACACTTTTTCGGGCAGGGAAAAAGTCAGTACCACCGCCAACGCCAGGATCGCTAACAAGATAATAAAAATGGACGACCCAACGTATTGCTTACGCCAACTCCTCTGACTTAATCCCCAGACCACCAGAGCTATCACATCGAAACCAATGATCGCCAGCAACAGTGATTTCAACACGATCTCGGATTTGATCAGGAGAATAATCGCCACGATACTGATAATCGAAGCAATGGCGGAAATCTCCGACCAGGCATTGATGCGCCACCAGTACCAACGAGCAATATAGACAATCCCGATCCCCGCGTTGATCGCCGAAAACAATAGCCAGCCCAGGAAAATGTCATTCATAAAAAAAGAGATCGCGCCGCCCAAAATCGCCATGAAAATGGTAGTAAAAATCGAAACCAGCACATAGTGTTTCTCCGACGCGTTCTTCTTGATAAAAGGACGATAAAAATCGTTGATAAGATATGACGCGCCCCAATTGATCTGCGTGGCGATAGTGGACATGAACGCGGCCAAAAACGATGCCAGCATCAATCCCAATAAACCAGGCTTCAGAAAAGTGAGCATAACAGCGATGTAACCCAACTCAGGATCCGCTTCCAATTTGCCGGTCAACGGGTTTTTCATGGCAATGCCGGGAAAGTGAATCGCTGCCACCATGCCTACCACAATCCACGGCCAGGGTCGCAGACAAAAATGGGCGATATTGAACCACAAGTAGCCCAGAAATGAATGCTTCTCATTTTTAGCTGAAATCATCCGCTGTGCGAAATAGGCACCACCGTCGGTATTGCCGACGGTCCACCACAACAGCAGCACATAAATCAGAAAGATGGGAAAGGCATGATTCGGTCCATCCACCGAGGGGATGATCGATACCATCGAAGCCGCCTGATCTTTGCCATAGATTTCTGGCAATTTGGTTAGAATTGTATCTATCCCACCAACCGCATGCACCGACACGATTGCGAGCACAATGGCCATGCCGATCGCAAAAAAGAATTGAAAGAAATCGGTCGCCATCACGCCCCAGAGCCCGGAAATGGAGCAATAAGCTCCAGTAATGAGGATGCAAATCATCACCGCCCAATACTTCGGCAGATTGAACGTCAACCCCATGATCTTGGTCATGGACAGATTTACCCAGCCCATGATCAGGCAATTGTAAGGCAGAGCAAAATAGAGCGCCCGAAAGCCACGCAGGATTTTCGCTGGCCGACCCGAATAGCGCAAAGCCACCAATTCCGTATCAGTTAGGATTTGCGCCCGGCGCCAGAGTCGTGCAAAAAAGTAAACACCCAGCACGAAAATTGGAATTTGTGCCCACCAGAACCAATTGCCCCAGATGCCCTGTTTTACCACCAATCCGCTGATGGCCAGTGGCGTATCTGCGGCGAAGGTCGTGGCCACCATCGACGTACCCAGCAGCCACCAGGACGAGCCTTGCCCAGAAGCAAAATATTCATTGAGATTGCGGGTACCCCGCCGCGTGAAATACACCCCAATTCCAATCGAGACGAGAATGAACAGCACAATAAAACTCCAGTCGATCAACGCCAAATGGCTTTTGAGAGTAAATTCTACTGGCTCTAAATTCATCCAATGGCTCCAATTTTAGGTTCAGATAAAAGCATGAATTGGTTAGCACTGAAAGCAAGCTTTGATATCTTAAATTAAGTTAGATCTCCATAAATAAGTTAACCCAATTTTATTATTGGTGAATCTGATATTTAAAGAAGCATTTTTTCCAAGAAGAATCCTTCGAGATGAAACATTATGCTCATACCGCAGATAGCCTTCAAAATCTTGGTCTAAAGCGGGTATCTATTTCTTTGCATTTGCAACTTTTTGGATAGCAAATGATTGATCTTAAAAATTACTATATTCACCCCATTCCAAACTCTACTCGCTGATAAATTTCCCGCAGTGAAATTTGAAAATCGATTTTGGTGAATTTCAAAATGTCATCAGGATCATCATACTCGGTTAAAACCCACTTGCCTTGCTCGCCGATGTAGAAATGCTCCATATATACTCTGGCTTGATCGATCAAAACGTATTCTTTAAATGTTGGTATTGCTCGATAGAAAATGAACTTCTCTCTTGGATGCAAGAAGTGACCGTCACCTTGGAGGTGACGGTCACTTCTTGGAAGGACTTCGATAATGACCAATGGATTGGTGATGGTATCATCTCGGCCAGGATAAAATTCGATTTTGCCGCAGATGATCATGATATCGAGATAGGTAAATAGATCTTTAGATTCAATCCAGATAGATACATCGGCTGCAAAGACTCTATATACCTCGCCCAATTTATTGATACGTTTGATGACTCTAAAATGACCTCCATCTTAACGAAATCAGCGATTTCAAAATCTATCGTGTTTTACTCACCCCCATCAAGTCATCCTTCTTCGTCACAGGTGTCAGTCGAAACCGATACGAATATTCCTGCGCTGGCAGGGTGTATTCAGGATGCGGGCGGGCGCCCCAGGAGTCATCGCCGCCAACGCCCATCTGTTTGTAATCCAGATTGAGGAACACAAAATCTCGTTCCTTCAAATCCGTTGGGTGCATGGTGCCACGGCTCGGCTGGGTCAGGTCTTCGTTGGTGTAATGCAGGGCGGAGAAGCAGATCAGCGGCAATCCGACAGCGAGCAGACCATCGCCCTTGTCGTTCAAAAAAGCAACCCAGCGGACATCGGTGCGA
>JAPDQM010000159.1:0-7387 GCA_034505795.1 Candidatus Zhuqueibacterota bacterium | reverse complement strand
TTGGCGGAATTTTCCGAACGATGCTGAATGAAACCAGCGCGCAGGGATGTGCATGAACAATGCCTTGCAAATCGGGACGGGCTTCGTAAATGGCGCAATGAAATGGAAATTCTGACGAGGGACGATGTTTTCCTTCCAATTGGCCATTGGATTTCACCAATACCACATCATCCCACGTAAGGGTGCCTTTATCCACTCCCGCCGGCGTGATCCAGATGTCTCCGTTGTCATCTCGAATCGACATATTGCCACCCGAGGTTGTGGTCATGCCATAGCGATACACACGATGCATCAGCATCGCCAGTTGTTCTCGGGGATGTATCAGGTCGAATTCCATGTTACAGTCCTTGGTTAAGTTAGTTTATTGGAAATAGCCTCGATAATTTAAAATTGAGCTTTGGAGAGCTATAGTGTTGGAGCATTTAAGTTTTGCTGAATTAATACAACGTCTCATCATTCCAAAATTCCGACATTCGATAATTCCATGAAACCAGAACTCGATCACGCCACTCATCCCTCATTTCATCACACTATCATTGGAACATCATGGACTTTTTATCAGGCAATGGACAAAATCGGGTTGGAGAATAAAATCCATGAACAACTCATCATCGCGCAGCGCATTGGCATAATCCATCGGCGCCACGGTTCCCCGCATCAATAGCACAAACGAGCCATCCTGATGTGAGCGCAAATAGTCATTACCCTTTTTCATATATTGAAGCCATTTTGTCCCTTCACTGATGGTAACTCGCTCTAGATCTTCGGGCGCTTTAACTGAAGGGATCGAAAAGCAGGTATCTTTTTGCAGCATCCAGCCAATCCAGCATCGCATCAGGTAACTGGCTTTGCAGCTCACGAATTCGTTGGATTTTGGGGGCATCTTTTTCACGCAGCCAATCGAAATCCACTCGCAGCATGGCAAGAATATAAGCGGGGGATTTGAATTCAATCGCACGTGTGAAATTTTCTCGATCTGAAATCACATTCATTCCTCAGGTTGACGGTTTAATAACGACTGGAAATTCTCGCCCAGGATCAATTTTTGTTGCTCCTGAGAAATTGGCAATCGTTTGACTCGTTCGATATTCTTTTTCAAATTGTCTTTACCAAATGGTGTATCCGATCCCAGCATTACTTTTTCTGCCCCAAATAGCCTTATCGCTTTTAAAATTCGTTGGTCTGAAATCAGCGGCGTCGGCGAGACGTCAAAATACAGATTGGGCAGCTTAATTTTCTTCCTCTCAAACAATTCCAGCCCAATTAAATGCGCGATGATGAAAGTTGTTGCCAGATGATTTTGAGCAAACAGGATAAATCGTTCAACATCCTTTTGGGAATAAAGATGCATGAATACCGAGAGTCGCTGCTCTGCTGCAAAATAAGCGATTTCATGCAACGCTTGATTTTCAAAGCGGAATTGAGCGGAGGGCTGATGAAATTTGATCCCTTTGAATCGCCATTCGAAAAACTTAGCTTTCATCTCACGCAGCGCATTGGGTTCATTGGGATCGACCCAATAAAATTGAATAATTCGATCGGGATGCTGACTTGCCAATTTGAAGACATATTCGTTACCGCTGATCAAACTCGATTTCGCTCTGGCCATCTTGTTGACCAACTTGATGACCCGATTCATCGGAAGCATCACATCCGAGTTAGGAAACCATTTTGCCAGATAGGGCAGCGATTGAGACTGATTTTTATCGTTATTCTCAAAATTGGTGCAAAGCGCCACTTTATCAACCCGAAGCTCGTCCAGAATTTTGATGATATGTTCTGCCCGATAAAAAATGCCACAGGAATGAGCGTGTCCATCGATGATCATAACATTATGCTTCCATTTTCTCGAAAAGTGATAAATAATGAAACTGACCAATTTCCACTGTTTTCAAAAATTCAAAGCCATACGGAATCACAACGTTATTTACCTGTTCAGGAGTGATTCTGATCTCGATTGGCGGACCCGGCTTGCTGGCTATTTTTTTGAATTCGACGATTGCGAATTTTCCTCCAGCTTTCAATACGCGATGAATTTCCTTCAACACCCCCTCCTCAGTTTTCTCATGCATAAAATCGTGAAGCACCGTGGCCAGCAAGCAGAGATCGACGCTGGAATTTTTCAGTGGAATCATTTTTCTGGCATCAGCCAGCACCGAATGAATATTATGGATGGAATTTGCTTTGAGATGATTTGACAAATGAACGATGCCGTCCTGCCACAAATCGACCGCACAAACGTTTCCCGTTTCACCGACATATTGCGAAACTGCTATTGAATAATAGCCGTAGCCACAGGCGACGTCCAGAAAGCGCATCCCCATTTTAAGATGAATTTCACCAAACAACCTGGCGGAATTGATTAGCTCGAAGCTGCTACCGCCAGCAGCAATTGGCGTGTGGTGCATTGTATTGGCCCTACCAAAGAAATAGCTGGTTGAATTGACAGTCTTAATATGCACAATTATTTTTAAAGTGTCAAGTCATAATTATGAGTCCTGGGAACTATTCGATTTGCTGGCACTATAACTGAAGCGAAATGAACTTTGTTAATATGCCTATTTTCGCAGTTATCCCAGCGAGATAAAACATTCATGGGGAAAATTATCCGTTGGTTTCATCTATCCGTTAATGCAAAGTAAACATTTAAATCAAACGAAGGGTAGTAAGGAATCCAACAAAGCCATCGCACTGTTTGAAAATTTATTGTCATCACGCGCCAACCAACTCACTCTATATTTTCACCTCAGTCGGCTCGTTGTGATGTCTGGAAAAAATTTAGACAAAGGCGAGCAAAATTTAAAGAAATATCTGCAGACCGAGCCGTCTGATGAGCGACCATCGTTTGCCTTTGCCCGTTATCTGTTGGTGCATATTTATAGAATGCAGGGAATGAAGGATTTGGCGAGAAATGAATATGAGAAAGCACTAAAATTGGATATGGATTTTGAAATGGCGAGGAAAGCAGTGGGGTATCAAACACCAGCCAAATATACCGTTTTAAAAAAAGCAGCCTAACTTGACTAATTGTCGATTTTTTTATTGCAATATCATTTCTTTGTTATTCAGTTAAGGTTTACCACACTGCTCTTTTATAATTATTCAAAATATTCTGATCTTTTGTTATTAGAATATTATGAGTTATATCTGCATTAGCAACAATAATACGATCAAACGGATCACGAGTCCAGGAATAATTTAATGCGTTGCTTATTATTGTATTAAAATTTTCATCACAGATTTTAAGTCCAATTCTATCGGACAGATCCGACACAATTAGTTTGGCTTCATCAGTGATACGTTGAATTTCGAATAAATATTGTAACTCCAAGCGAACTACTGGTGAAATAAGAACTTCATTATTATTTATTAGATACCTGGCTTGCTCACTCAACCTTTTGATTTCTCCGGCATATAGCCACACAACAACATGAGTATCAAGGTAAATCAAGATTCACCTCCTTTTCCCAACTAATGTCCACTAAATCATCAGGATCTCCATTAATCACATATGGTCGTGAAACCAAATTTTGAAGCTTATCCACCTTCTCTGCGGGTATGATTTTTAATTTCTTCCCCCCTTTATTTATCTCAATTGGGATGCCCGTATTTAATACCTCATCAAGTATTTTGTAAATATTTCCTCTTAATTCAGTTACCGAGATTGTCTTCATTGTTATTCTCCTCACAAAAGATGCGTACGTCATACTTGCATAACACGTACATAATAAATAAAAATATCTTATAAGTCAAGAAAAATTTTTGTTTCTTTCCCCCTCGATTGAAGCAATCACTTTTAATGCTTTTCTATTATGAGTATCAATTCTGATATTCATGACAGCCATTACGCACCTCATTCATGTAATTTAGTTTACCAACAATATAATGAACTTTCATTATTTTTCAAGTGCTTTTTCAATCATTTTCAAATCCCAATGATTTTCAGACTTATGATTCATTAGGCTACCGCTATGCCCAACAAAAACCAAAGATAAAGCCATCGCACTGTTTGAAAATTTATTGTCATCACGCGCCAACCAGGTTGCCGCGCATTTTCATTTCAGGCGGCTCGCGATAATGTCCCAAAAAATCTGAGCAACGGCAAAGCAAATTTAAGGAGATATTTGCAACCCAAGCCATGAGATGACCGGCCATCGTTTGCCTTTGCCCATTTGCAGGGGGGACATGTTTACAGAATGTGGAAAAAGAGGTATCTGGCGAGAAAGCGAATACCAAAAAGCAATGGAAGTAGATCCTCACTTTGAAATGGCGAGGAAAGCGGAGAGAAAGTTGTAAATATGGGCCTATCGTTCGGGTTCAGCCGCGTTGCGTAGCTCAGTGGAGCAACGGCGGCTGGACCCCATTGTTATGCCGCTTTTTGCCTCTGAAGATACGGTGCATTCGTATTATTTCATCAGAATCATTTTTCTAACATTTACGCCTGCTCCGCCTTTCAGTTGATATATATATACTCCGCTTGCAAGCTGTGAAGCATTTAATTCGACTTCATAAACACCAGCCGATTTGTATCCATTAACGAGAGTCATCACTTCATTACCCAAAATATCATAAACTTTTAAACTGACCCAAGTCCCGTCGGCTTTGGAGGAAGAATTTAAAGATGATTTTGGAATTGAAAATTTAATCTTAGTTATTGAATTGAATGGATTGGGATAATTCTGCTGCAGGGCAAATTTTGCAGGAACTGAGCCATCTTCAGTTTCAACTTCTGTAGGACCGACATGAACCATAGCGGTGGCATTCTTCCCTGCAGCAGTATCTGCACAAATAACAAAGAAATTACCCGCCTGTGTGGCTGTGTAAAGTCCTGTCGAATCAATCATTCCGCCGGTTGCCGACCAGGACGGCTTGAAGTAATCCAGAGTGTCTGCATCGGCAGTCAAACCTACTGCCGTAAACTGCTGCTTTTCTCCGACCGACATGTTTACTTCAGTTGGTGTAATATTAATAATTGCCAACTCTCCGGGGTTTGTAGATTTACTTAAGCATGTGATGGTTGAATAGACAGTGTCTATTATGATACCGTTGATTAAAACTCGAACTTGGACTAAGTCTTCAGCACCTCGAATCGTTTCGGGCGGAATGTGATATGGAATTTTTGCGCTGTCCAGAGCAAATGGTGCTAATACCGCAGTGCTATCATGAAAAGAATTGACCCAGCCGAGTTTAGAGCTGACTTCATAATGTATAGATTTAGCCGCTGTACTCAAATTCTGCAAATTGAGGCAAAGCGTACCATCTGTATTCGCAAAACCATAGCCGTTGGTCAAAGATGCTGTAGCCTCTGTTTTTGTAGTATCAGCTGGGGAAAAATTGACATTTCCAAAGAAGATCATTTGTATTTGTGCCTGATTTTCCGGCAGAATATGGTTGCTGTGAATCTGTTTGCTGTATCCGCCGGCAATGGCGTTATTGACTGTTGTTTGGGTAAAGTCAATTGTCCCATCTGCAGGTGTGTAAAACTCGATTCCGTTGAATAAAGCGATGCCAGCTTCTATCTGAATTGCGACCACAATATGATTTCCGTAAACTTTTAGCGTATCTGCCAGAATCATACTGGTGTCCTGCATTGCAATAACAACCGAATCTCCGCTTAGTATAACGTTACTGAAAGGATTATCTTCGACGAACGTTGACTTCTTTCCCAAAATATTGCCTGAAGCTGAACCAGAACCACCCCCAATGCTGCCGTGATTGTATAAATGCTGTGCCCGAATAGCTACTTCTCCATTGGTTATATTACCCCTTCCCGGCAATAAGGTGCCGTAATTAATGAAAGTATTTCCGCTAATATCAATATCCTGACCATTATCTTTCGGTATTTGATTACCTCGGATTTCGCAGCCTTTGTCCACAAAAAACTTTTTATTGAAAAAAATATTGATGGGAAAATTATTAAAGGGTTCGCTTCCTAATGCATCAATTACACTTTCTCCAGTCATCGACATAAAATCTGTGTGAATGTTGACTAAACCCACAATATTCGCATCATTCAAGTTCAGAGATAGTCCATTAAATTGAAAATCGGCATTTGTTATTTCCCCGCCAGAAATATTCATCCTAATATCTTTGCCCGGAGAATCATCGCCGATGACCAAACGATTGGTTGGTTTGTTCATATCTGTAAAAATTAGGCCTTGGTTCTCAATATTCAATCGGTCTGTTATTGGCTGAATAATAAATGCCGCTTGCATCTCGATTTCTCCACCTTTTTTAATAATGAGCTGTTCAGCCCATAAGTTTGATCCCACAAACACATCTCTATTATTAGTAACTACTGAACCTTCAATAGTAAGCTTTTTCGCTCCACAATATTGACCAAGTTCTGCTTTCTTACCTTTCGGAATGTAAACTTCATCGGTTTCCCCCGGCACTTTATTGGTGCTCCAATTGGCGGGATTATCCCAAGAATTGTTTCCGCCCAATCCAGTAAAAACTGCAAAATCTTGTGCAAACAATCTTGCTGTGCATAAAAAAACGAAAAAAAAGAAAATCTTTTTCATTGTGTGTCTCCTATATCTTGTTGTCGTTGAAATCAATAGGGTAAAATCGATTTAATACGTCATCTATTCCTTGAAAAGCTATCAGTGACATCTGAAAAAAAGCGGTTATTATTCGGCGCATAACCTATTGATTAGCTGCCAATATCCCTTAATTTGACATAGCTGGATTCAGGAAAAAATATCTATATTTATCCAAAAATCTCGGGCTTCCCCACTAATCATTGGAAAGTTCTTTTCCAATTAGTATACATTTTCCAGGTTGGGTCTTTGTTTTTCGTTTGGTCCTTACTCGACATTTTATTATTTTCTTTTCGATTCGATTTTCCAATCCCCTAGCCCCAGCTTCTTTATAAAGCAATTTCCAGAGCTCAGTATTGGGATTCCATAATGCGCTGCCAACTTTATCTAATTTGTCAACATTAGATTACTGAGCGCTAATTTTTAATAGATTGATTTTGTTATTAGCTTCTTGATTATAATTTAGGGTAGTCTATATAAATGGGCTGTTGGTAAATTGTAAGCGCAATGATTTTGATCTGACAGCTTCGGTTTTTTGGGTGGGATAGAAGTATGGCGATCTTGAAGCATGATCGCTCCACAAAAAATGATGTTCCTCATGGGCTCAAGCCCTCCCTGTTGTGAAGCAAGTTGCGAATGATAGGTTTATATTCTCAGAAATATGATACAAATGTTTTTTATAAATGTCAAGGAGCATTTTAAAAATGCTTGATAAGTTTTTCAATATTCAGTATATTTTAGCCGCTGGTAGAATGGATTACTGATGATAACTGAAATTTGCTCCACGGGTAATAAGACAGCCGCAGATGTTACAAGCATATTCTTTAGGAAAGCTTTGTGCCTTT
>JAPDQM010000158.1:0-7389 GCA_034505795.1 Candidatus Zhuqueibacterota bacterium | reverse complement strand
GGCGTTCGTGGTTGTGAATGGTTTGGTTTTTTGAAAAGACCATTTATGGTTTTGTACTTTCGGAATAAAAAAGCCTTGCATGATAGCCATAATATTGCTATATTGTCTATTAGCAATAGACAATATTATGAAAATAGGAACATCATAATCGCCTTATGGAAAAACTGAAGCAAATCATTAAAGAATACGAAGAAATTCAATTCGAGGGACTGGAACGAGGATATGATCAGCAACTCTATCAACTGAATAGCGCTTTGACGATCGTGGGACCTCGACGCTCTGGTAAGACGACTTACTTGAGAGAGATCATCAAGACTTTGGGACTGAAGCATTTTCTATTTCTCAATTTTGAAGATGAGCGTATCGTTCCCATCTCCGATATCGATTTATTCATTGAGGCATATTTTGAGCTCTATCATGAAAAGCCGCACATTTTTCTCGATGAATTTCAGAACACAGAAAATTGGCACCTGAAAGTCCGTCGCCTGATCGATCAAGATTACAAAGTTTTCGTCACTGGCTCTAACGCCAATTTATTGAGTTCCGAAATTGCCACCCATCTGGCGGGTCGAACCTTTATCAAACGTATTCTGCCGTTTTCGTTTCGGGAGTATTTGAAGCTCAAAGGAATCCCCTGCTCGAAAGATGCCATTTATGGTAAAGAGCGCTTTCTGATCAAAAATGGCTTCCAGGAATTCTTATCGTACGGCGGCTTCCCTGAAGTGATTAAAACGGGCTTGAAAAAAGAATTGCTGCGGCAATACTTTGAAATCGTATTTTATAAGGACATCATCGTTCGTCATGGCATCCGCCAGGAAACCGGCATGCGATTGTTGATCCAAAAATTGATCGAAAATATTGGTAAAAGCTACAACGTGACGAATCTCAGAAATCGCATTTCACAAATCGTGGGCATCAGCAAACAGAGCCTGTTCGATTACCTGCAATTTTTAGAGGAGAGCTTTTTTGTAGTTCACGTCAATAATTATCAGAAATCCTTTTTGCAAAGAGAGACCGAACGCAAAACGTTTTTCATCGATAACGGCTTTCTGACAATTTTGAGCCTGGAAGTGAATCAACCGAAATTGTTCGAGAATCAAATTTTTTTGGAATTGCTGAAAACGGGCAAGGCGATTTACTACTTTCGTATGAAGGAAGAATGCGATTTCGTTATCAAATCGAATGAAAAAATAACTGAGGCGGTCCAGGTCTGCTGGGAGCTGTCCGATTGGAATCGTGAGCGAGAAATGAATGGTTTAATCGAAGCGATGGACTTTTTAGGATTGAACTATGGATTGATTTTAACGAATAGCCAGGAGGATAGTATTGAATTGAACGGCAGAAAAATTGATGTGAAACCTGCCTGGAAGTGGTTATTGGAGAGAAGTTATGAAGAGACATAAGTCAATGAACTCCAGTGGTCTCGATCTTATTGGCTGCAGTTTTTTTAAACCATCCTCCCAAACACCATCCCCGTCACCATCGCCATCATGATCACCAGCAAAACATAAACCAACGTGTTCTGCGTACCAATCACACTGCAAATCCCCAGCATATTCGGCAGGCGCAGGGCAAGTTTTGCAAATAGCAGCGCCAGCGCAGGTCCTTTGCCCATGCCGCTGCCAGATAGGTCTTACAAAACCTGTCAGATAGAAATTTATGTCTGGTTTGCACCAAAATATCGTCTTAACTTTTAAACATAAATTTTAAATAGTTGATCGAAAAATTTCTTGAATATTGGAAAACAGTTTTTTATATTAATCTTAACTATAAACCTGGACGTCAAATCATCAATGTTCAATTGAAAAGTTTAATTTATATACAAATTCATGACCTGTTATTTTAGCTTAAGCAGTTTTTATTATCACATATTGAAGTCAGTTTCAGTTGAAACATTGGTGTTTAGTAAAAACAACGAATGTTTCTTGATCAATGTACTATTTTGTAATTGAAAATGTCAATTGTTATTAGAACTGTTATCGGGAAATGAATTCAGGGGAACCAATCATGTTCAATACAACTGCGGTTAAATCTGCCCTGGAACGATTGGCGGAGGGCACGGGAACGAGCAAAGATAAACAATTGGTTCTGGATGCTTTAAACCAGAACAAAATTACCTTTGCCAGTGGTGAGCGTTCTCTTGCCATCGGTGGCAATGTGACGGATGCCGTGATTGTCGTTGGTAATGATAATATCATTTTCAAAGGCGATGCGGCCGATACCTTGCGCGATGCATTAGCGACTTTTTTTGCGCCAAAACCTGGTTGTGCACCACCAGTCCCAGATTTGGTCATAGGAAGAGAAGAAGCACTCAATGACCTTAAGCGGCGGCTAGGCGTTTATAAAACAAGCGGTGAATTTACCGAAATGCAGGTGCTAACCACCGTGCGTGGCTGGCCTGGAGTGGGAAAAACAACGGTCGCCACCGCCGTGGCGCATGACCCCGATATTCAAAGAACTTTTCCTGATGGCGTTCTCTGGATTTCGTTAGGACAAAGACCGCATCTCCTCTCCGAAATAGCCACCTGGGGCCGAGCCTTGGGAACCGATGAATTGCTAAAAACGCCCACGCTGAAGGAAGCAACTGCTCAACTCTCGGCCTTACTTCGCAAAAAAAGAATGCTATTATTGGTGGATGATGTCTGGGAGGTAGAGCATGCGGCACCATTTCAACAGGCACGAGGCAAAGACTGTGCGTTATTAATTACCACACGGGAAGCCGGGGTTGCCAATGCCCTGGCTCCAAAACCAGAAGCGGTCTATAATTTGCCAGTATTAACGGAAGACAACGCAGTAAAACTGTTGCGAATTCTGGCGCCCAGCGTGGTTGAACAGCATGAGGCGGAATGCAGGGAACTGGTGCGCCATCTGGAATGCTTGCCTTTAGCGCTCCGAGTTGCGGGGCACCTGCTGCACATGGAAGCAAACATGGGCTGGGGTGTAACCGACTTGTTGAAAGAATTAGAAACAGGGGCCAAAATTCTTTCTGAACAGGCTCCTGCCGACCGCATCGACTACGAAACGCAAACCATTCCCACTGTGGCAGCATTGCTTAAAAATAGCACGGATCGGTTGGATGAACAAACTCGAGAATGCTTTGCCTACCTTGGTGCCTTTGCTCCCAAACCAGCCACCTTTGACATCAACGCCATGAAATTTGTCTGGCAGGTGGAGGATGCCCGCCCCATTGTGCGGGAATTGGTTAATCGGGGATTATTAGAGCCAGTCGGTAGCAGATTCCAGATGCACGCGTTGCTGGTGGCGCATGCGAGGTCGTTGTGCGAGGAATAAATGCCCTATTTTCAAAATTGAGTTTCAGATAATCAAATCTCAGCGCAGCCAAACCGCAACTTGTAAATTTAGGTCATAGCATTTTGAGATAGCTGAATTCTTGCCCAAAAGTGCCAGAAGTGCTGGACGGACAATAGCATAGCGAAGGAATAATAATAATGGGGTCAAACTATGGAACTAACGACTTTGGTTCAAACCATCACCGCCTTCCTCGCCCCAATTTTGCCTTACTTGATGCAAGTCGGTGAACGAGCCGCCGAAGGTGCCATCAATAAATTCGGCGAGGATACCTGGGATCATGCTAAACAACTCTGGGGGAGGCTGTTTCAAAAACTCAAAGCCAGTCCCACCGCGCTAAAGGCGGTGAAAGATGTCGCCCAAAAACCTGATGCCCAAGACGCACAAATCTCTTTTCGAGTACAATTAGAAAAATTGCTTGGCGCAGATCCCGTATTAGCCCAGGAAATTGAGCAATTGGTCGCCGCAGGGCAGCGAGCTGGGACAATAACCATTGCTTCTGGAGAAAAAAGCGTAGCGATTGGAGGAAGTGCCAATCATTCAATCATCATCACAGGGGATAAAAGTAGCATCAAATCCCATAGATCATGCTTTTAAAAGCGAACAATCCCTGCATAATTTTTTCAATACATTTTTAAAAAGGTAACCAAGGATGATGCACAGGCTACATGAAGCACAGCTACGACATGCGAACTATTATGTGTCGCTCCTTTCAAAAGCCAATGAATTATATCAACAGGGAAAAGCCCAAATTATAGCAGCTTTAAACTTATTGGGAGAGGAATGGGCTAACATTCAAGCAGGTCAGGCCTGGACCGTGAATCAGGCTAAATCAAATAAGGAGGCTGCAAGATTGTGCTGTCAATTTGCGACGTCAGGTTACTATCTGCTGAAAGGATATCTACCGCCTTTGAAAATTATCGAATGGCTCGATGCTGCAATTGAGATTTCCCAAAGCTATGGCTGGCGCAATTTCGAAGGGCTGTGTTACGGACATCGTGGTACCTCAGAGTTTGATTTAGGGCGCAATCACGAAGCAATCAATAGCATTGAACAAGCGTTAGCAATTTTTCGACAGACCAATGACTGGACCAACCAATGCATTTTTCTTAACCTCCTTGGCGAAGTGTATCGAAAATTAGGCCAGATTGACGAGGCCATTTCAATTCATCAATACACTTTATCGCTCGCCAGCGAAAACCATTTTTATTCTGAAATCGGACACGCACACAATCATTTAGGCAATGATTATTATGTCCAGGGCAAGTTTTATCAGGCAATGGAACATTATCAAAAATTTCTGGAATTCGCTAAACATACGCATAGCTACGTCGATGAAGGCATCGCTTTAGGGAATCTTGCGAATGCTCATTGCGAGATTAGTGATTTGGTTCACGCACGGAAATGCTATGAACAAGAATTGATGATTGCTCGGGAGACAGGGGATCGTGCGGCTGAAGGTCAGTCTCTAAGTAATCTTGGTACTTGCTATCTGGATTCAGACAATTGGGAACAAGCGGTTGCCTGTTTTGAGCAGCGGTTAGAAATTACGCGTGAGATCAAAGATCATCATGGCGAAGCGATAGCACTGGGCAATCTGGGAATTGCCTATCAGCGCAAGCAGGATTATCCACGGGCATTACGCTTTTTATCTGAGGCTCTCAGGCTCACCAGAGAAACAGGCTATCGTCAGGGGGAATGTCAGGTGCTGGGTAATTTGGGAACGTTATATCAAGAGCTAAATGATATATCCGAGGCCATCCTCCATCATGAACAACAACTTGAAATCGCCCAGAAGATTGGTGACCGTCATTCTGAAGGCCAGGCCTGGAATAATCTGGGCGTGTGTTACGCCCGATCAAATAAGCCACAAAAAGCTCGAGAATGTCTTGAAAAACGGATAATTATCGCTCAAGAAATCGGAGACCGACGCGGTGAAGCTTATGCTCTAAGCAATTTAGGTAATATCCATAGCCAGACTAAGAATTTTGATCAAGCCCTTCATTGCTATAAGAGGTCCCTGACGCTGATGCAGGAAATTGGGGATCATCGGGGAGAAGGAAATGTTCTGGCAAATTTGAGCTTGATCATGCAGCAGCTTGGCGATCTTCCTCAAGCCAGGTCTTATGCGGCGAGGGCATTAGAAATTTTTAGCTCGATCAAAGATCCTACAGCGCTGAGAGTAAGGCGACATCTGGAATATTTGAATCGTTTGTTTTAAAATTCTTAACTATGCCTCAAAAATTCAAAATAGAATTGATCCATGCCCAATATTTTGGGCAATGCTTGCGAAAAATAAATGCCCTATTTTTAGAAGGTGGCGAAAAAATCGCTTTAGCGCTAAAATCGCTCGATTTAGAATGGGATAACATTGAACTTGCACAGCAATGGGCAGAATTTCATGCTAATAATGATCATGAAGCAGCGATGTTATGTCTGGTTTTTCCAGATGCGGGATCTCATGTGATTTCACTTCGATTGCATCCAGAGAAAAATGTCCACTGGTTGCGAAGCGCTCTTGAAGCAGCAAAGCGTCTGAATAAACGCGATCTAGAAGGAATTCGATCAGGAAATTTAGGGAATGTCCTGGCTGATCTGGGGGATTTTAAGGCAGCTATTGGCTATTATGAAACAGCTCTTTCAATTGCACTAGAATTAAAGGACGATTATAATGTTGCCAATTGGCTGGGGAACCTTGCCAGTGTCTATGCAGAATTGGGCGAGTACAGAAATGCGATTAAATTATATTTAGAGTCTATTGAGATCGCTACCAGAATTGGGGACTGGAGAGGTATTAGTGCAGATATCCATAATCTCGCTAATGTTTATTGGCGCCTGGGAGATTTTACCAAAGCCATTGAATATTATCAACAGGCATTGATGATAGATCAAAAGATGGGTGAACGCCGCTGGATGAGCATCGATTTAAGAAATCTAGGGATCATTGAGCTTAAAAAAGGTCAGTGTCAGATGGCTATTAATTATTTTGAGCAGGCATTATCATTGGCGCGCGAGGTAAATGATCATTATCAGGAAAGCATTTGCCTGGGGAGTCTGGCTGAAGCTTTCGAATATCGATGCGAATTTGAAAAAGCTGAGGTGCTATGCAAAGAGGCTCTGGGTATCGATAAAAATTTTGGATATCTGCCAGCCGAAGAAGAACATCTTTATACTCTGGGCAATATCTATAAAACGAAAGGGCAAATTAAAAAAGCCTTTAAAGCATATCGTCAAGCTCTGGCAATCGCCATGAAAACAAATAATAAAATTGGCTTTGCAGCAGGCGTTGCTAACCTGGGTACGATTTACCTGATAATTGGCAAAACTGGCAAGGCGATCGATTGTTTCAAAAGGGCTCTTAAAATCGCTCATATGATTGGCAATCCCATCGAACAGAGTATTCATTTGGGCAATCTTGGCAATGCATTTGCCAATAAAGGTGATCTGATCAAAGCCAAGAAATATTATCTGAAAGCGCTACAATTGGCCATTGAGACTGACCATGGACCATTGCAGGTAACTCATCGGGGAAATCTGGCTAATATTTATATGGACGTCGCCGAGTGGAGCAAGGCGGTTGTTCATTTAAAAAAAGCTTTGGCTCTTGCTCGACAAATAAATGATCGGGAGAATATACTCAACTGGTTGACGAATCTGGGCACAGCTTATGTTTATCAGAAGAAAAATAAACGAGCATTTTCTTATTATCGACAGGCACTAAAATTAGCAAAAGATTTGGGTGATCAGAAGGGAGTCGGAATTGTTATAGGCAATATCGGATTCATGTATGCTAATAGAGGAAAATTCCAGCAGGCAGAAAAATATTATGGCAGGGCTTTAACACTTGCCAGAAAATGGCAGGATCGGAGGAACGAAGCGATCTGGCTTTATAATATCGGATCATTGGAACTGCTAAAAGGCAACTGGGAACAATCATTAAAGGCTCTGACCAATGCGCTTAATATCATGACAGAGCTGGGTGATCGTCAATCTATAGCTAAGATCAATTGGCATCTGGGCATAGTTTACGAAGGACGGCAGATGTTAGACAAAGCAATAGATTGCATGCAAATTGGCCTG
>JAPDQM010000157.1:0-7449 GCA_034505795.1 Candidatus Zhuqueibacterota bacterium | reverse complement strand
AGCGTAACAAAATATTTTTCCTTGCCGATGGGCAATTCGTAGCGAATCGTGGTGGTCGGATTGAACGGATTGGGGTAGTTCTGGTGCAGTGCAAACTGCTTTGGCGTTGTTACCGGATCTGGTTCGGCCACTTTGGTAGGCGGCTTGGGATCGGAGTAGAACGCGGTGTATGGCGTCAGAATGCCGAAGCGGATACTGAGATCGATAATCTGGTTCACCAGTTCTTTCTGTTCCCCATAGATCTCAATCTGCTCTAGCAGAAAGTTGATTTTCGCTGCAGCCCAGAGCCGGGGCACTGCCCGATGACCGCCTGGCAGGCCGGAGAAATTCACCGCTTGTTTGATCTGGATCGTATCGGTAAATGTTTTGGCATTTACTTTTACCGTGAACGTACCGCTATTGGAATATAATCCTAATAGTAGCGCCTGACTGCCCCAGAAGAGATCGGGAATGGTTTTGGGGTAGCGATCCCATTGGTTCAAGCCACCGAAATCGATGGCAATTTTGGAAAGCACGGGTTGCGAAATGCGCTGGAAATGATTGGTGACGATCATGGCAATACTATCATCCGCAGCAATGAATACGGGATAACCGTGGTTTTCCCGGGCCAATTGAATGAGCAACGGCTTGCTGATGGTTTCGCCGATACCAAACGTAAAGATTCGGGTATCCTGTTTGTTGATCGCTCGAGTAGAATCAATCAGCACATCGATCCGAGTCTCGCCCCAGGTTGGCAGACCATCGGTGAGAAAAATCAGATTATTCGAAGTCTGATCGCCAAAGGATTGATTTAATGAAGCACGCAAGGCACCCTCGATGTTGGTCAATCCCAGGGCGTACATCTGATAGACAAAATAGTGTGCCGCCGTGATATTGTCCACTGTCGCTGGCACCAGATCTGGCTGAAATTGAGTGACATGTGTGCCAAAGGTAATGATGTTGAAGCGATCTTGCGGCGATAACAAATCGATAAACTGATTCAAGGCCTGCTTCAGTTGCTGCAGACGCAGCCCCTCCATGCTGGAAGACACATCAGCCGTAAACACAATATCTTTCGGAATCGGTTCCAGATTGCCAAAAGAATCGGGCGGGGTAATCCACAACGCATAGAAGCTATCCGTGCCGAACGAATCGGCTGGAATCGGCGTATAGGTCAACACGTTGAAATCGACATTTTCCCGGACGGTTTCAAACTCCAGCTTGAAATCTCGATCCGGATAGAAATTCTCATCACCAAACATGATCTGGTAGTGTTGCTCGGAAATTTTGGTGATTTTAGTGGCGGTGGAATTTTGATGGGTCGGCGATTTCAAGTACTTAAACGGTTTCGCCGATTGAATATCGGCGGAGAGCGTCACGGTCTCCAATGGCTTCGGCGACAGGCCAAGGGTATTTAGTAAGAAGGTGTAACTTACCTTGCCAAAATCATAGCCCAATAGTTCGACGTAGGTGATTTCAAATCGAACCTCACTGTTGGGATTGATGGGCGCAATGCTCAGGCGGAATAGATTGTTGCCCAGATATTCGAGCAGAGCAGGATCAAGATATTGGCGGATGCGGTTATTATAGTCCTTCACGGCTTCCTGGCGCTCCCGAATCGAAGCCACATAGCGTCGGCCATTGAACCAGTAAACCAGCTCCGAAATGGTAGCGCCCTCGGGCAGCGGGAACACGAAGATAGCTTCGACCGTGATGCCGCTGTCGTTGAAAAATTTTTGATCCGTATGCGTGGTCGCAATCTGGCCCTGAATATCGATGGTCGTAGCTACGGCTTTGATGTTCATTTTATTGTATTCCACATCCCAGCCGATGCGCCGGCAGAACAGCACCCCCACGGCTGAGGCAGGCTCAGCCGAGAATAACTGCAACAGAAAAATTGCAGTGAACACGAGTAACAAATACTTTTTCATGGTTGCCTCCTTCATTTAGTTGAGTAATTTATCGAAGCATGATTAATTTATTCGTCCGAATAATGTTTTGGGTCTTTAATTGATAGAGATAGACGCCACTGGATACAGGCTGATTGAAATCATCCGTTCCATCCCAGATGATGGAATAGGAACCTAATTGTTGGGATTGATCGACCATAGTCCGAATGCGCTGACCGAGCAAATTGTAGATTTCCAGCTTGACGTCTGTGGCTACTGGCAGTTGATATTTGATTGTTGTACTGGAATTAAACGGATTAGGATAATTTTGAAATAAAGCAAAGTCACCAGGAGTGGTTTTGTCCTCTACACTTTGTTTGACCGGCGTCATCAGTGTATCAATCACAAAGCTGGTGGGAAGGGACAGCGCATAAACATCTTTGTTGCCATTATTGATTGCATCGAAAGCAACCCAGATATGTTGATTTTTATAAACGGCGCAATTGAGACTATGGTCGATATGCGTGAGACCATTTAATGGCAGCTCCAGCGTTTCGTACCAGATGGAATCCTGAAAAGTTTTGACATAAATATTTGCCGAATCACTCCAGACAAAGGCGACCAGGTCGGACATCTGAGAGATTTTGATATTCTCTTTAAAATCCAATAGCCATTCTCTTTTATCCAGAGCAAGCGTGTCATTGATTAGCTCAATTTGCTGTATTTGATGAGTGGGTTCTAATGAATATTTTTCCTTATAAAAAAATCCGGCTATAAAAATAGTTTTTGAATTTGATCCGTAACTATAAGATTGATAGCCTATTCGATTGCCGTCATAATCTTGCAGGTAGAAGGTCAATAATATATATCGAGATAAACGATCCCTGCCAAGAACCAAACCTATATCTTTAATTAAGGGGCCTCCACCATGCCAATCCTACGCATCATTAATTACAAATAATGCCTTGTCAAATAAATTTATGCTGAATTTAGGGAAAGAATAAAAATGGTCTCTCATAATGCCAGCGTCATATTGTTCGAATATTGAATCGCATTGCTCAGCCTGCCAGTTTCCTTTTTCATATAATTGTATAAAAAGTGAGTCATAACTATAAGCAGAATTCAAATGAAATTCCCTATGGTAGCAGACGAAAATATTTTGATCAAAAGAAATAGCTTTGGGTCTATCATCAGGATAAAGTTGACTTTTATACCAGCTTGGCGCTACGTGATGAATACGATCAGCTAAAACATTTTTGCATACAACCGAATCTTCATATAATGATAATAATAACAACTGACCTTTTTCAAAAAAAAATTCTGGAGCAGCTTCTTTTGTCAAGTCAACCTCGGTTGCAAAAATGAAAAGCTTATTTTCTTCTCCAGCAAAGAAAACATCACAAATAAAATTGGCGTTCGTATCTTGTGCAATTTCGACTAAATCGCTCCACGCAGAATTGTTAAAATTTTTTCCATAAATATCAAAATCCCCATCTGTATCACTCTCCCAGACCACCCAGACTGTCCCCTGGTCATTAATGGCTAACTTCGGTCGTCGGTCATCTGAGGGATTCTCAGAAAGGCGATAGAGTTGATATTGGGTTGTTGTTCTGGCAAAAGTATCATATCTTTGTGCCACACCAAAGAATGATAGCAAAATCAGCCCCACAATATTTATTTGTTTCAGATTCATTTTGACACCTCATTTTAATAAAATTGCTTTAATTGTCTTTTGCCAATTCTGACTCCGCATTTTGATCAGGTATACTCCGCTCGTTAATGATTGAGGCGTCCAGCGAAATTCATGTTCTCCTTGCTCCTGATTATTAAAAATGATTTCATCAACCAGCCTGCCGTTCACATCATAAATTTCGAATGATACTTCAGTGTTTTCAGCCAAAGAGTATTTAATGTTTGTGCTAGAATTAAGTGGATTGGGATAATTCTGAAATAACTCAAATCCACTGGGCAAATTTTGCTCAGCCGTCTCCACAGCAGTCGCGCCGTGTTTGATAAAAAATCCCCAATCCTGCTGTTTACTCCACAAACTATCGCCAGCCAGGTTTTTGGCTAATACTTTCCAGAAATAAGTTTTGCCAGCGGCGAGGGAATCAATGATACAGGTGGTGTCCTCGATGCCTTTAATGACTTGCGGATGGGGGAAATTTAAATCTGCATCGAGATACAAATCAAACGTCAATTCGCAGGGATAGAACTCTATTAAGCCACCCGGCTGACTCCATAAAAAAACCAACTCTGTTCTATTCAATGTTTCATCATTTAATGGCGCGATCAATGAGAACTCCTGTAGCTGGTAGCTTCGGGGCTCCGGGAAAATAGCGCCAAAGACGCCCCGGTCAGAACCATCCTGATTTGAGCTTTGCCAGCAAACCACATAGCTGCTATCCTGTAAACCTACGACACAGGCATTTTCCTGCCAATAGCTCCGATTTTGAACCATCATAAATTCATGGCCTAGTGGCTTGCCTGATGGATCAAACAATTGACCTAAAATATCATACCAATAAATATCTTCAAATCGCTCCTGCCAACAGAACATAAATCCACCATGGGGCAGGCTGGCAACGACTGGATGTGAGCTACCGCTAAACATTTTATAATTTTTAACTCGAAATTCAGCGCCGATTTTATTCCCAAAATCATCAATCAGTTGACAGTATACGCTATATTGAATGCTACTTTCAAACGTTTCGCCCCGATCCCAGCAGATCACCAATCGGTGGTCTGAAAACTGAGCAATGGCTGGGCACTCTTGCGATTCATTCTCCCTGCTGAAAACCTGAAATTCCTGGCCCTGTTTGTTGCCGGAAGCATCAAAAAATTGGCCATAAATGCCGCTGCCCCAGATGCCCTGTCCCCAACTTTCCCAGCACACAACAAATCGGCCATCCCGTAATCCCGTCACAGATGGACGGCATTGATGATTGTTGGTAAATGTATTGATTCGGAATTCCTGTCCCCGTTTAGCTCCACTGGCATTAAAGATTTGCCCCTGCACGTCAATATCTGAGCCACCCCCTTTATAATTCTCCCAACAGCAAACAAAACCGCCATCAGCTAATCCTGCCACACACGAATTCGTCTGTACTCCTGAAGTAATAGTATTAATTATAAATTCGTTTCCCTGTTTGGCGCCTGATGCATCAAATCGCTGTCCAAAGATATCCTGAAGATTGCCGCCCTCCCAACAGACAATAAATCCCCCGTTCTCTAAATTTGCCACAGCCGGATTTTCTTGAGAGAATTCTGATCGCGTATGAATCTGGAATTCATTGCCCTGCTTGTGACCTTTATCATCAAATAATTGGCCATAAATTCCACCATCATAGCCATCCTGACCATTGCTTTGCCAGCATATCATAAATCCACCATTTTTTAATTTAGCTACCGATGGATAATATTGTTCACCCCAAGTATAACTATTCACCTGAAACTCCTTTCCATACTGAATTCCCTGGCTGTAGATATTGGAAGAAATTAGTAGAATCAAAATAAGGCTATTAAAAACGATTCTCATTTGATGGCTCCTCAGCAAATGGAATTGACCCTTCGGAAGGTTCAAAACCTTCCGAAGGGCTTATCTTTACTTCACCAGACTAATTCGAATTGTACTAACCTCTTTTCCAACCACCAACTGGCAAATATAAATCCCGGACGGTAATTCATTGCCCCAACTATCCCGACCATCAAATTTAATGATATGCATCCCCGGTCCCAAATGGCTGATGTCGATCACCGCCACCAATTGCCCCAGTAAATTGTAAATACGGAGAAATTTGTACTTGATTCCCTCAGCGGCTCGATCTAAATAAAATTGAATCGAGGTCGTGCTGTTAAATGGATTAGGATAATTGCCAATGAGATACGATTTGGCAATGGGCACAAAATCCTCTTCAGTAATTACCCTTGTTGGTGGTAGCGTGGCATAATCGGCGATGTACGCGGTATACTTGCAACGGATGTTGTATTTCAGGCTGAGTTCAATATCCAGCTTCTTCAACGAATCGGTTTCGCCGAAGACTGCAATCTGCCGCTCGATGTCGTCGATCATCTCCTTAGCCCAGATGCTCTCTGCAAACCGGTATTTCAAGTTCGCCGCCGCAAAATCGAGATAGAAATCGTACGCCTGAATCCCGGTCGCTGAATAACCGGCAATGGAAAACGCCGATTTGAAGGCGGTATGATATCGTCCCGTCAGGAAAAACCGAAAACCTCGGTAAATCGAAGGGAATTTGGAGGGCAACATGGCGTAGGCATCGCTCATGCCAAATTCAATCCGGGTATCCATCAATATCGGTTGATTGATCTGCCGAAACACCCGCTGGATGCCGGCTAACAAGTTATCGGTCTCATTGAGGTAGGTGACAAATCCATAATTCCGCAATGCGACCATCTCCAGCTTGGCTCGATCCAGGTCCTCGCCGATGCCAATGCAGAAAATGCCGGCCTTGAACGCGTTGCGGCTCTCGATGTCGATGGGATCAACCACTGAAAAACCATCGGTAAACAGCAGAATTGAATTGCACAAATTCTTATCTTTGAATAGCGCCAGTGCTTGCTGCAAAGCAGTGTGCAGATTCGATCCCGAACCGGTTTTAACGCCAGCTAAAAAGGTCTTCGCCGATTGGAGGTTAGTGGGCGTCGCCGGCATGAGCTGAGCGCTCCACTGGCTGACGCTGTTATTGAAAATCACAATGTTGAATAGCTCATCGGGTTTCAACATGTTCAGACACCAGCCGATGGCCTCTTTGCTCTGGCTTAATTTAAAACCAGCCATACTGGATGAATTGTCCAGCAAGAAAACCACCCGCTTCTTTAATAGTCGGGTCGTATCCACGCTTTCGTCTGGATTGATCATCAACACAAAATGGCCGTCCATGGTATCGTTAGCTACAGGATAAAAGTCGATACTTAACTCGTCGTTGGGAATTCGGTAAGTAAACACGAGATCCTGGTTCAAATAGGCCTTTGATTGATTCAATTCCACGATCACATGCTGTGGCTCCCGCACAAGGGTGGTCCAATTTTTATGGCTGGTGATGCCATAAGATTGAATAGCGCTATTGGCAGTAACATCGATGCTGGCAGATAACAAATCCAGCGGATAGGTCACAAAGTCCTGGGTGTTTAGCGGAAAGCGATAGCTCAATTCGCCATCGAAATAGGAGCACAGGCTGATATAATGCAGTTGCACTTTTTGAATGCCGCCGGCAGGAATGTTTTGCAAAAAAACCTTAATGCCATTTCGGCCGATATAGGCGTTGATCTGTGCCGCTATTCCGCCTTCACCCGTGCCGGGATTGACTGCCTGCTCTTTGACTTTCAAAACCGCTTGGTAGCAAATATCATTGTACCAGTAAAAAAAGGCGGTGGCACGCGCATCCGGCGGCAAGGGAAAAGAATAAACCGCATTGGTGGCCTGATGCCATTCGTTCACAAATTCCTGATACACTGCGGTTTCAGCGATTTGTCCCGTTATCCGCACTTCAATTCGAGTCAAGCGGTGGCGCAACAGATCCTTGGGATAAGCAGGATCAGCAGGCCGCAGCAGACCATCAGC
>JAPDQM010000156.1:0-7497 GCA_034505795.1 Candidatus Zhuqueibacterota bacterium | reverse complement strand
CAATTCACCATACATACCGCCATACTTATTATCTGGCGGTCCCGAAGGCACTGGCCGACAGAGCGCCGCTGAATAGAGCCAGAGATACAAATACGCAAACGCATTGTTCGTAATCACCTCCGTGCCGACACCCCGTCGCCCCTTGTGCGGCAAGTAATTCACCAGTGCTTTCGCCACATAGGTGATTGTACTCCCCGATTCCAGAAATACGCGATGGAATTTATCTTGAACATAGTCCCCGCACAGATCAGCAAACGCCTGTGCCATGGCGATCTTTTTTGCTGCCTCCGTCGCCAGCCGGGGCTCCACCGTTTCAAATTGCACCAGCCGAGTCACCACATCCCGAATAATCTCATTTCTCGCATAAATTTCCAGAATCTCTGTATCCGACCGCTTCTGCGGTTCCAGGATATAGCCCTGTGCCGAATGTTCTGCACTAAAATAGGCATATAACTCCATTTCGATTTCACGCGGCTGATCAAACAGCTTATAAAACACGTTTTCAATCCCACTCGTCAGTCGCGTTCGCAGCGCCTCATATTTGGGGATCAGCTTCACCTCATCCGATTGTTGAAAACTTTCACTGTCACGAAATTCCAGCACCCGCTTTCGATCCATCACAAACGTTAATATTTTCAGTCCCAGCTCCACTGCTAGATCCAGTTCAATCTCCACATAGCTCTTGCCAGACGCATCTTCAGCAATCGTACCATAGCGTGCGCCCAACATGATGACATAGAACTGGCTGGCTTCCAGCGCCTGCCGGATCACCTCCTTCTTCGTATCCGTCGACGGCGCAAAATTTTCCAACGCCACCGGCATGTGACCCGCCCTGGTGATGCCCAAAATGGCTGCCTGCCGATGCTCCTTCAAATCCTCAAAGGTGCTGCTAATAAAAACTTGATATTTCCGCTTAAACAACTCCGGGTAAGACATGTTACACTCCTTTCTGCTATTTGAGCTGATGAGCTAACGTCAGCGCGGAGCATAACTGTTAGTGGGGTCATATTGGAAGAATTTAGAAGTAAACCGAATGATGAACCATGCTGTTCATCCAAAAGATCGTGAACTAACACCATTGAAGTGCCATAGTCAGCTCAACACAACTCCCTAAACCGCATCAGCGGCCTCTTGTCATCCCCCCTGTGATTTGTGACTAACAAACATATTTAGTTCAAGGATTTCCTACCTGATAGGTTGATCCTGATGAAATAAAAAAATTCCCTTATCGTTAGCCTCTCTTAACATTGCATCGGTATAACCACTTTTGCTAAACAGGCAATAATACTCCTTTCGATGATCACTACCCCAGGCGACCTGTCTCGCTTTTGCCCGAAGTGCCTCCAGAATATCTGTTCCCACTCGTCTTTGGCTCCATTTAACCTCGGCAAACAGGATAGCATCGAGCTCTTTATTAACAGCGACCAAATCGATCTCCTCATTTTGTTGCCACCATCGGCCAACTTTGGAAAAAGGAAAAATGTTTTCCCGATACTGCCACAATATTTCTGCGGCCACTTTTTCATAAACATAAGAAACATATTGCTGCCAATCTAAGCGAATCATATCCAGGACCTTTTGAATATTCCCGATTTCCAGGTCGGACCGGTGGGGAAAAACATATTTGAACCAGAACTGAAAAAATTCATCAGCTATGCGATAAAGGCCCTTTTTGCTCTTTAGCGGTTTCTCTTCGGTGATTGGCAATTCTTTGGAAACAATCTTTAAATCCATCAAAACGCCAAGATATTTATTGGCAAAGGATTGTGCAATACCAGTGGCATTAACGATTTCCGATAATTTCCGTTTTCCCTGGGCAATGGCCTGTAATAGGGCAAAATAGAAACGCGGCTCCCGAAGTTCTTCACGCAGAATGAATTCGACCTCATGATAAAGCGGCTCACCCTTGCTCAATACGCTTTCCGTCAAATTGCCCCAAATATCACGTTGGGCTGAAAATTGAAGCCAGTAAGCAGGAATCCCGCCAGCAACCGCATAATGGCTTAACCGCTCGCCAAATGATCGATTCGGCATAAAATCGCTCACCGCGAAAAATCCCATCGGATCAATCTGCCACTGCCCGGTACGCCTTCCATAAAGCGGCGCCCGATAGCCCAGCACCTCGCTCTCCATCATTGAGATACTGGAACCTAATAACACAAGATAAACCTGACTGGTAGATAGATATTCATCCCAGCCATGCTGAAACACGGATGGAATGGCTCGATTGGAAATAATGAGATAGGGGAATTCATCAACGACAACAACCAGACGCTGGTTTTTATCTTTTAGGTAACGAAATAGCTCCAGCCAGTTATCGAAGCCCTTAATTTTGAGCAACGGTTCATTGAAAACTTCGCCAACCGCCAGCGAAAATCGTTTCAATTGTTCTGCTTCATGCGTGCTCTCACCTAAAAAATAAATATGAGGCTTATCTTTGATAAATTGCTTTACCAGTTCGGTCTTGCCGACTCTTCGTTTGCCCCACAATGCAATCAACTGAGGACGATTTTCTTGCCATTTTTTTTCTAAAAATGACAGCTCTTGTTACCGGTTTAAAAAAGCCATATTTTTAAAAGAATATACTTTGGGTTATTATACTTTGCAGTATATAATCAATTCATCACTGCATAACTACCTGTTATTCAGCAGAGATAAAAATAATCAATTTTTTCATACTCAGCAGAATATACTTATTTTTTGAGTGATAAGCAAATAAAAAATATTTAAGGAAGATATGAATTAAGTACGTTTTAAATGATACCCATTAGGGGTTAGAATTTCTTACTGCTTCCAGCGTTCCAAGCCATGGAATCAGCTTACCCAAAACGAGTATATCAATCGAGTTTAACTACCTCGTAGGCCTTTCGATTTCAGCCTCAGCTTGGGGAATGGAATTTACTAGTGCTTTAGTCGAACTAATTAATTTACTTGCCCGCCTTCTCCTTTACTTTTGCTATTTTTTTCGCCGCATCGCCTGCCTTTTTACTCTCTGGATATTTATCAACCACAACCTGATAATATTCGATGGCTCTGCTATAATCATTCATTTTTTCCTCACAGAGAGCGCCCGCCTTAAGAAGCATATCCGCGGCTTTATCATAAGTTGGATAAAGCTCCGCTATCTTGGCATAATACTCAGCCGCTTTGCTATAATCTTTGAGATTATCATTATAGATATCTCCAATCGCTTCCAGCGCTTCGACACCCCGGGGACTTGACCGATATTTATCTACAAATTCATTATAAGCAATAATAGCCGCAGAATAATTTTTTAGCTTCTTTGAATTAATCTCACCAATGGATAGCAGGGCATTGATGGACTTAACATATTGGGGATACGTATCTACTAACTGCCGATATGCTGCAATGGCACCCTCGTAATCCTTCATCTTTTTCTCTTTGATCTCTCCTAACATAAAAAGTGAAGCACTCGCATATTCACTGGCCGGATAAGCTGTCACAATTTGGTTGCATACCTCAATCGCACCTTGATTATCACCTATTTCTGTGTAGAGCAGCCTGGCGCGGTGATAATGGGCATAAGGCAACATGGGATTATTGGGGTAGAGATAGCTCAGCTTCAAATAACTGACGACTGCTTCCCGTGCCCGGTCTGTTTTTGCATATAAATCCGCAATCCATTGCAAGACCGTGTAAAGGCGGCTATCAGTGGAAAAGCGTGAGACAAAGTATTTCGCCTCATTCAGCGTCCAATCATAAAGATTAGCTTCATCCAATTCCATAAGAAAAGTGAGGTACGCATAATATCTATCAACAAGCGCTACGTCCGTGAATGTGCCTTTTAAAATTGTAATTAACTTCTCCTGCTTGTCTCGATAAGCTTTTTCCTTGGCAATAATCCCCTGGATGAGATCCGCACATTTTCTGTGCACGCTGGTATCAGGAAACAAATACCGGGTTTTATAAGCCGTTGCCAGCGCTTCATGTCGCTTGCCTTTTTCATCCCACACCTTTGCCAGCAAATAGGAGGCATCCGCGGCAGGCACGCTATCAACAAAAGTCTGCACCAATTGAGTAAGCTCGACAATCAGAAAATCGCTAAGTTTCGAATCGTGTCGGTTATAAGTCTCATTAAGAAATGCAAACAGCTTGTTGGCAGAATACTGGGCCTTAGCAGGAACAAAAAAGGTAACAACGATGACCCCCACTAAAATCAGTTTTAAAGCATGATGATGTCTCATGGATTCACCTCATACCATAATCATTTTTGTTGCACGGGTTATCTTGAATTCACGGCACTAAAATAGATAATTTTTCCATTTAAAGCAATATGAAAATGATCAGTCAGGCAAATTTTTCTAGACGTCTGCAAAATTAAGATCTTAATGTCATTCCGAACGGATCCGTCCGTCAGCCGACGGACGGAGGAGTGAGGAATCTGTATTTCTCATGCTATCAATTGATTAACAAGATTCTTCACCGCCAACTGGCGGTTCGGAATGACGAGTTTGCATATTTTGCAGAAGTCTAAAATTGTTGTGATGAGGAGGATGGTTCATACTTCATATTCCAGCCATCCTGTTAGATTGAATTCAAGAGGAGAATCAGTGTCGCAGGGATAAACAGCTCGATTCCGGATTCCGCCACAAGGCCTTTGGCGTCAACCGAATAACCCCGAAGGGGTGACATGTGTGTAGATAGCAAAAATAAAACCCATTTTGAACCCCGTTAGGGGTGAAATGTGGTACCAATGATAATAAAATTGTGTAAATTTTTCCAAAAATCCTATACAAACATACCACTCCTACGGAGTTGAGTTGCTTATTCCAATATTTTTCTATAAACATTCTACTCCTAGCGGAGTTGAAAGTCGTTGAACCATGTTTCAGTTGACGCAAATGGACACCGTGCGCATCGCCTGCTGGCGATTTAGATTTCGAATGTCGAAATTAAAAAAGGAAGATGAATCGGTCTGCTTTCGCTTTTCATTCCGAAATCCGCATTCCGAAATCATGTTGATTTCGGATTTCGGAATTAAAAAAATCCTTTCCTTTGGCTCTTGTTGTGGCGTTTCATTCCGAAATCTGCATTCCTAAATCAGAAATCGAGGTGCACCCAAATCCAAAAGACCTTATTTTATTTCCAGTTTCTGTCGCATCAAGCGATGGAATCATCAATTCTTATTATGATTTTGTTGATGGATTCAGCAACCATTCATATACTGGAATAACATTGACCTGTATGCCATTATGTATAAATTGATCGGTTTGATCATAAGTTAAAATCAGCCCCTGTTTCAAATTCAAATAGTCGCATCCAGATTTTAGCCCAGCAAGCTCTCGATTTCTATTCATTTCATCCAGCTCATAACAGACCTGAATTGCCTGGCTGCTTTGTTGTGGATTATAGATAATAAAATCGCACTCATTGTGATCTTTCCAATAAAAAATTTCGCCATGTCGGCGCATCAGCTCGATGCATACCAGGTTCTCCAATAATTCGCCGCGATCCGGGGAAAAGCGAAGCGGGAGAAAAGTAGCAAAGCCATTATCAATGACAAAGCTCTTCCTCAACGCCAGTTGCCTTCGTTTCGCAGAAAAATCAAATTTATTCAGCAACAGCAACAGAAATGAAAGCTGCAAGAACGAAATAAATTCCGTGATGGTATTCCGATTCGATTGAAAAATATCTGCTAATTTCTTGATGTTGATCATGGAACCGGTTTGCCCGCTCAGATAAAGCGCAACTTCTTTGAGAAGTCCCGAATGCCTCACTGAGAAACGAGGGATGATATCTTTATAGATGATGGTATTGAAATACGAGGTTAACAACTCTCTTTTCATCTCGTTGGTTTTGGCAGCCAGCAGCTCCGGCATGCCACCTTCCTGCAAATAAGCATTAAGAATATTCTTTATTCGGTTTCGATTCAGAGACAACGCTTGCCGGTCCTGATATTCAACTCCCAGAAACCGGAGGATCTCACTCAGCGCAAAGGGGTATAGTTTTTTTTCAATGATTCTACCCGATAAAAGAGTGGCAAACTCGGTTGAAAGCAAATAGCTGTTTGAGCCAGTGATAAAAATTTTCAGCTTACCCTTGTGAAGATCGTAATGATATTTCACCCATTGCTCCCATCCCGGTAAAGTCTGAATTTCATCGAGAAACAAGTAAATTCGTCCGTCTGGATTTTTAATCGTGTGATATGTATTCCACAACTCATCCAGCATCTCCGCAGCAGGGCGTCCAAAGAAGCCTGGCAGTTCAAGATTAGCGAATAGAATATTCTGTGCTGGCGCGCCGTGCTGAATCAGACTATTGATAAGCTGTTTCATCAAAAAACTTTTACCACAGCGACGCACACCAGAGATCGCCAGCACATGATCGACATTCACAAACGGTAGCAAAGGTTGCAATAGATCGCGTTCTGTACCTGCCTCATGCTTATTTCCCAGCCAGTGGACATTTTGTTCGTACAGATAATCTTCTAGCGTCATTGTTCCTCCAAAATAATGCTAAGTATATTTAGCAATATTTTGAATAAATTGCAAGCTATATTTAGCAATAATTTTTTAGACAGAATGAAGCCATGCAGCAAACAGAAATTTTGAATTCGGAGTTGCGGTTATCAACAATTCGAGGGCAGGAATTTACCAATGATTTTTTCTTTTCATTCCGCATTCATTTTGATTGCGGATTTCAGCCTCAATTCGAGGCCAGGGAATTCGGATTTCGGAATTAAAAAAGCAAGATGCATTGCTCTTTTTTCTTTTCATTCCGCATTCCGAATTCGGCATTCCGAAATCGAAATGTCCCAGATAGATTTTGAAGTTCGGTTTTAGGAATTATTTTGTTCTGCTTTTTGTGGTTCTTATAGATGAAATTGTTATCGATAAAAGTTCATTACCCTCTGTCATTAATTCTTTCAGCAGATGTTCCGCCATTAGCTTTGCTTCGATCAGCAATTCCATCCAGTATAATGACTCGTCTAATTCTTCCTCAACAATTTGCAGCTTGTAGACGAAATCAGCCGTTGATTTGGCACGACATGCGGCCCGATAATTGGCTGCCGAGGATGTCCCTGCCCGAAGTAGCTGCCCACTAATCACAGAGGACACTTTGTCATTTGGCAAAGATTGACACAATCGAATAATCCGCAGAGCGAATTGCTTGAAGCGATCTTTTAGGTCGTCTTTATTCATAACATTTTCTCTACTAATTTATTGCACCAACCAAATTCCAAAAATCTTTTCATTTTGAATTCGGAATTACTTAAAACAGCGCTTAGGCTTATTTCTTTCTTTTCATCCCACATTCATTTTGATTGCGGATTTTAGATATCGGATTCCGGAATTCAAAGACCGATCTTTTGCTTTGGCTCTTAGTGTTGCTTTTCATTCCGAAATCCGCATTCGGCATTCCGAAATCAATTTGATTTCGGATTTTAGAATTCGGATTTCGGAATTCAAAAACATCGAAACGCATCGGTCTGTTTTTGCTTTTCATTCCGCATTCCGCATTCGGCATTCCGAAATC
>JAPDQM010000155.1:0-7609 GCA_034505795.1 Candidatus Zhuqueibacterota bacterium | reverse complement strand
CTCGAGGATCGGTGGTGGGGATGCCTTCGATGGTGGCTTCGCCCGCAGGCTGATTGATCCGAGCTCGACCTAATATGATCAGGCCGCCCCAGAGACCTTTCGCATCCCAGGAGGGGACCAGGGGATTGGTTAAGTCATCATTTTCAGACGTGAAAATGATCGGTCGATCGGGAGTGCCCTCGGCGTAGATTTTACCGCCACGAGCCACGATCAACGCACTGGCATTCTCTTTTTCGCCAGGTGCGCCTTTGATCACCGTACCTGGCTCGATGACCAGCACGGCGCCCTCGTCCACAAACACCCGACCCTTCAACAAATAGGTGTTTTTCGCTTCCCAATACACCGTGCTATTGGGAGGAATATCATCATCGGTGACCTCGATAATTTGTCCACTGGAGCCAGTAACCACAGGTGGAGTCAAAAAACCGTATTGAGCCAGAGCGGTCCAGTTGGTCGCCCAATTATTTGCGCCAAAAGCACCTCTGTAATTCGTCCTCTGGAAAAAATCGAATGGTCCAGCAAAACCAAAAACTGGTAACATCGAAATAATCAGAATAGCAGTTGTGATTTGAACGGATCGCTTCATAAAAAATTTACCTCCAAAAATTGGTTAAGATAGAAATTTGCAAGATTAAAATCTGCCGTTATCCCTAAAGGAGCCTTTAATTGGTGAATAAGAGAGAAATCTGAATTTTTCATAGAATCAATTAATTGATTTAGCAGACCTCTCGCTCCCAGAGTGAGTGAAAACGGTGAATGGATCATCCTGGATGCCTTTACAATCTGCCAGTTGGCAGAGAAGTGAAGAATCTCTTTCTTTCAAAAACAGAATAGCTTAAAGAGATTCCTCGCTTCGCTCGGAATGACGTTTAAAGTTTTTGCATACACCGCTCTCTCGGAACGGCTATTTTTCCATTTTGCAGATTTCTTGCTTCTGATACCCTTGCCGATTTGCTCCGCTTGATTTCAGGGCTATTCAGCACGTGGAAACCTGATTGCGCCAAAATCAACTGGTAGATCTTCAGCGATGGATATCATGTTATCGGCGTCTTCATGGCCAAATCCATCTGGAGTTCAATTGTTATCGGTTATCCCCAGGGTTCTGCATTCATGAATCGCACGTTGATTTTATTCTCGTAATGCGAAGCGATCCGCTAAAAATGTGGCCATCATTTTCGAGCGAGATTCGCCTCGAATTACAAGCTATATCCCAGGCCGATCTCAAAAGTTCGGCCTCGAGAAAACTCGGTGAAAATATATTCGCTGCCTTTGTAATTCTGCGTCTTTCTATGTTTTTCGTCGAGCAGATTTTTGGCTGCCAATTTCAATTTCAAATGCTTCATGAACTTCCAGTCCAGGGAGGCGTTGAGCGTACCCACTGGCATCTCATACACAAATGGCTGGCCGTTCTTGCTGATTTCCGACAATCGTTTGCCAAAGACATTGTAATAGATACCAGCCCCAATCCCTTTTTCATAATTATCATAATTCAGGTTCAAATTGAGCAGATAAGGCGATTGCCCTTCCAGCTCCCGAGTATCGCTGATTTCTGGATTGTTGATGCGCATAATCTGCAATTCGGCGTCGGAGATCTTCACCTGGGACTGGACGATCGACAGATTGGCGCCGAACATGAAATGTTTGAGCGCCTGGTGGATGATGTCCAGATTCTTGCGCACCTCAAATTCAACCCCCATGGAAGTGGCATTATCCACATTGATCCAGGTGATCTCCCGTTGCGAGGCTGATATAACAAACGCTCGCTCGATGGGGTTGTGGAACTGCTTGTAAAACACGCTGGCCGCATAAATTTCACCAGGCCGAGAGAACCATTCCCAGCGCAGATCATAGTTTTCGATCAGGGTGCGCTTCAATAATGGATTGCCAATGTGCGTGAAACCTGCTGCAAAATCGAAGGCCGCAAAAGGCGCTATCTCCCGAAAGTTAGGTCGAGCCAGCGTTCGGGTGGCACTGAGCCGCAGATTCATATCATTCTTTAATTCATATATTAAATTGGCAGAGGGCAGAATATCATTGGTATTGATCTTCCCATCCGCTTTGCGGGGATCGAGACTCACCACATCGATCTGCGTCTTTTCAAATCGTGCGCCGCCGATGAACCGAAGTCGCTTCAGCAACGATAGATCGATCATGCCATAGCCTGCCGCAACCTCTTGATCGCCTGTATAGTCGTTGGCCCCAATCTCGCCGTTTTTAATATACAAGTTCATCTTATAGCCATAGTAGGTGGTGTTGCCGATCTTCATTGAGGTAGAATCCCAGCGAATATTTTCGGGTGAAAAATAGGCGATTGGATCGCCATCGTAGCGGCCGTAGTAGCTATACAGGAAGCTTCGCTCGGTAAAATCACGGGCTTTCTGGCCATAGAAGCCACCAAATTTGAAGGTGGATGGCATTCCCGACCACTGTTTAAATGGGATGGCGATGTCCAGCGAGAATTCCTTGTTATCTTCATTTAATTTCCGATATAATCGAGTCGGTGGTAGGTTGGTGAATACGCCAGTACCCTGTTTATCGCCATCGACGACGGTGTAACTGGTGAAATAGCGCAGATCGGGCTCATCCTGCTCGCTGCGGGCCAGGCTGGCGTTCCAGGTGAGCCTGGCTTTCAATAGATTTTTGAAAAAATGTTCACCGCTCAATTGAGCCGAGGTGAGTCGGCGCTGGTTATATGCCAGAACGCTGCTGTGATAAATATCATCGATGTCATCCAATTTATCATAATCATAGTTACCATCGAGTTGCCGAGCCGTGCTTTCGCCATTGATGTTGTAAACCAGATTGAAGCCAAGCACATGTTGCGGCGTCAGTTTATAGGATGCCTTGAGCAATCCGCCCCATAGCACTTCATCCACCGTTTTGGTATCGTTCATGCGAAACACTTTGTGCAGTCTCTCTTGCTGGCTGCTGCCTAAGCTCCAGGCATTGTACTGACCATCTCGATAAGAGGTGTAATTGCGACTATAACTCAAGCTCCCGATGAACCCCAACGGCCGATTAAAAAGGTTCATTTGATTGCCAATCGAAAATGAATAGCTCTGATTCAGCCCTGGTTTCACTGGCACAGGCGCCATCTGAGGATTGAAGGCTCGGGAATATTCTACAATTTTGTCCAGGACAGCAGGATCGAACACGGGCGTCGGAATCTGGCTGGCTTCCACGATTTCAGGAATGGCTCGTTTGCCATCATCCAGGCCCAGCCAATCCAATTTTCCTCCTTCATAGCCGATCCCTTGCTTAAAAGAAGTCTGGATATTGTACGAAGTTGCAGTGGAAAAGCGAATGTCTAACTGCTCGGGAAAATCCTTGGTCCTGATGTCCACCGTTCCGCCAGAAAAATTGCCCTGCTTATCAGGAGTGAAGGTTTTTATCGTGATAATATTGTCAACAAGGTTGGTTGGAATCAGATCGATAGAGCCTGACCGCTTGTAGGGGTCGCTGCTGGGGATTTCAGCACCGTTCAATTGGGTGCTGGTATAGCGATCCCCCAGACCACGAACGAACACATGTTTCCCATCGACAATGGAAGCGCCTGTTACCTGTTTCATCGCTTCTGCGGCATTGCCATTGCCCGAACGTGAAATCGCCTCGGCGCTGATGGCATCGCTCACTGCCGCCGCCTTCTGCCGATCCTTCAATAGTACCGCCTCGGTATTGCGGATCGCCTTGGCCGTCACCACCACTTCCTCAGTCTCGATCACCTCAGGTTTCAACGAGGCATTGATTTTGGTCACCTGATTCGGCGTCACCACCACATCGCTAATAGTGACTCTGGAATAGCCCATCATCATCACGACCAGGGTGTAGGTTCCTGTGGGAACTGCATTGATCAGATAGTTGCCCTCCAGATCGCTGGCAGCGCCCAGATTTGTGCCCTGGATGATCACATTAGCGCCAATTAAGGGGCTGCCCGTTTCCGCATCGACCAGTTTGCCAGCAATCTTGCCTTTGACAACTTGCGCCGTAGCAGCGCTGGTGGACCAAAATAAAAGGCCCAGCAATAAGATTAAACTGAAAAGAAGCCGATTTGTGAAGAAAGATTTGAAGCATTGCTTGTTGCTTGATCTGTTGAAATTGCTCATAACTGTGCCTCACTGTCTCTTATTATTCTCTTATCCCTGTTTTAAAATTAAGTGACTAAAAATAACCGAATCCTGTTACAGATATGTTACGGGCATGTTATCTTTATTTGAACTTTTCGATCAACTGTTTGCCAATACAGCCTGCCCTGGATCGCTGCATCCTTGATCTGTTAAGAACTTTTCGAGTACCTTTTTCCGCAGGTGCGATGGCGATTTGGCCAAAGCCTGCGCCAGTTGGATCATTTTCTGAAGGCATTCCTGGTTTTTGCCATCGAAAAAGATATAATTGTTTTCGTAATCCTCAGACTCGGGAAAGCCATCGTCGATGTAAAAGTATGCCATCCTCGCCTCCTCTGGCTAAAATTCAGCTTTGAACTCTCATCATTCCTGAGCTTCAGGCATTAAAATGATCAAATCATGTTACAGATCTTTTACAAGCAGGTTATATTTCAGTGAACATTTTTAGAGTGAGGCTTGATGGGCTGGTAATATTGTACCTGATGCTGACAAGCGCTTGACAACGCAAAACGGATTATGGTATGATGAGTAAGAATTAGCGATAAACACCACCTGGCGGGATTTTTATCTGTTGGATTCAGCTATCGGTTGGGGTTAAAAACGATCAGTTTAATAGCCCAACGGATAAATGAAACCAACGGATTTTCCGATTGACCAGCGTGCAAACCTCTCAATAACTCCTCTCATGAGTGGTCGATAGACTGGCGTGCTTATGATCATGCAATTTGGGTGGCTTTTCATCCATTGGATTCATTTATCAGTTGGGAGCATAATAAATGAATTTAGCAGTCCAACGGATAGACGAAACCAACCGATCGAAATTTGTTCAATTAAGCCCCTTTATCAACCACCATTCAGGTTTATCCCGAGCCAGAAATTTTCGCTTGACTTTCGATGAATAATCCAGTATTTTATTATCAAGTTATGCCCACCAGTTAAACAGCCAACTGGGAATAAGAGAATAGGTATTTATGATGAATCAGTTTTGGTGGAGCATCATCGCTGGCATTTTTATTGGGATTGGAAGCCAACATGCTGCTCTCGCCCAGCAATCATTGTTGCAAGAAGCGCTTGCCAATATCTCTGCCGATTCGATCCGCCAGCATATTGCAGTGCTGGGGCATGATTCGCTCCAGGGCCGAGGGACTGGCACCAGCGGCGAACAAAAGGCTGCCCGATACATCGCCCAGTATCTTCACCGAATCGGCATTCGGCCGCTGGGCGATCATGGCAGCTACTTTCAATCCATCCCCATGCATGGCAGCTTTCCCAGACCGCGATCCGAATTCCTCTATTTTGCCCAGGGAAAGGAGCACGCTTTTGTCCTCGATCGAGACTTTTTGCTCTATAAATCGGGGGCCCAAACTTATATCCCGCAGCCTGTGCCTTTGGTGTTTGTCGGCTATGGCATCATCGCTCCAGAATTTGATTACAATGATTACCAATCCGTGGATGTAGAGGGCAAAGTGGTCGTTTGTCTCTTCGGCGAGCCCCCTTCGGATGATCCCTCGTATTTCAATGGGCCTGATCCGACCATTTACTCCTGTCCTGAGGCGAAACAGCGCTTTGCTATAGCTCGAGGCGCTCTGGGAACAATTTTGATCCCTCGGCCTGAGGACCGCTATTCTGACTGGGCACGGGCCATGAACGATTTTGCCTTTGAGGACATCACCCTGGCCTATTCGCCAGCGGGAAACCTGGCCGTGCTCATGAACCCTGAGCCTGCCCAGCGATTGTTTGCCGATGGTTCCATTTCTTTGGACGACATTTTTCAGATGGATCGCAGCGGCGCTATCCATAGTTTCCCCCTGAGTGGCAAAGTTTCCTTCAAGGGCGAATTTCAGGAGCGGGACTTTTTTTCGGCCAATGTGATCGGTTGGTTGCCAGGGATCAATCAGCCGCCGTTTCAAAAATATGTGATCATATCAGCCCATTACGATCATCTCGGTATCGGGCCTGCCGTCAAGGGCGATTCGATTTACAACGGTGTGATTGATAATGCGGCGGGCGTGGCTGCGGTGTTGGAGCTGGCCAGAGTCTTTGCCTCGCTACCGATCAAGCCTTTGCAGTCCGTCATTTTCCTCTTTTTGACAGGCGAAGAAAAAGGGCTGCTCGGTTCAACGTATTATATCGACCATCCCGTCGTGCCGTTGTATAAAACCATCGCCAACATCAATGTGGATGGGCTGGCGTTGTTCGATGTGTTTCGGGATGTCATCGGAATTGGCGCTGAGTATTCCTATTTGCAGGAGCATCTGGTGCAGGTCGCCGCAGGTCTCGGTCTTGAAGTCTCGTACTTTCCATTGGGCTGCATGGCTATGGAAGCGTTCGTTCGCTCTGACCAATTGGCCTTCGCCAGAGCAGGCATCCCATCGATATTGATTTCCGAGGGCTTCTCCTACCACAATCGCAATCGTGAAGATGGGCTGCAGTGGATCAATTATTGGATGCAGAATTACTATCATTCGCCATTCGATGATCTGAATCAGCCGCTCAATTTCGAAGCCGCACGGCAGCACTGCCAGCTCCTGTTCGCCTTCTGCCATCCCATTGCCGATGGTGCCTTTTATCCCGACTGGAAACCAGGCTCGCCGTACCTTATGGCACGATTGCGTTCCTTGGCAGAAAAGAGGTAACTATCGGCCTAATATCCCGTTCCGAAAGCCTAGATTCCTCGGAAAAGTGAGGTGAAGCTGGGTATTTGAGAATTTTGTGCGGTCTTAACGCTGAAATGACATGCCTCCTCCAGTCTGCTCTTCGGTATTCGCAAGGGTGCTTTGCTTTATCATATACACAAATTCAAACTAAAATTGCTAAATCATCAGCCAAATTGAACATGAACCAAAGATGAGAATTCTGCTGAATTTTTTCCGAATAATTTTTCTGATCGCTGGTTGCGCAGGCGTCCACCAACCACAGGTGAATATAATTCGCCTTAAAGGATCGGATACCATGTTGCCGCTCACCACTCGCTGGGCCGAAGCCTATATGAAGCAACATCCGAATACTTCGATTTATGTGGCAGGAGGAGGCTCAGCCTTGGGTTTTAAAAGCTTAATCAAAGGAGACTGCGATATCTGCGCATCCTCCCGCCCCATTCAGTCCCACGAAGCTCAACTTTTGGCGCAGAAATACGGCAAAATTGGCATGGCATTCTTGGTAGCGAAGGACGCTCTCAGCATTTATCTCCACCCAGAAAATCCTGTTCAGAATTTAGCCCTTGACCAGGTGAAAGCGATTTTCACAGGAGCTATTAGCCAGTGGAGTGAGGTCGGGGGTAATCGCGAACCCATCCATGTCGTCGTGCGCTCGCCCAACTCGGGCACATATCTCTATTTTATGGAGCATGTACTAGAAGGCCAGCCTTATGTCTCTGGCGCCCAAATAACTCCAACTACGACGGCTATGGTCAAGATCATCTCCGAAAAAGTAAATGCCATTGGCTATGGCGGTATTGCTTATGGTCAAAATCTCAAGCATTGCCATAT
>JAPDQM010000154.1:0-7709 GCA_034505795.1 Candidatus Zhuqueibacterota bacterium | reverse complement strand
TTTGAGCTCAATGATTTCGATAAACTGGATGCCGTATTTCATGAGGAATTTGGGGAAAGCCGTTACTATTTTTTTGACGAGATTCAAAATATCCCCCAGTGGGAGCGCTTCGTGCGACCGCTTCAAGATCGAGGGAAAAAAGTCTTTATCACAGGATCCAATGCCTCGCTGCTCAGTCGAGAATTGGGCAGCAGGCTTACAGGACGCCATCTCACCTACGAGCTATTTCCATTTTCGTTTGCCGAGATGCTGCAACTGACGGGGAAAAATCCTTCGGTCGAGTCCTTTGCCGAATATTGTCGATCAGGTGGGTTCCCTGAATTTCTAAAATATAAAAATCCTGAGATACTGCATCAGTTGTTTCGAGACATCATCACCAGGGATATTGTCGCCCGCTACCAGATTCGGGAACATCGGCTGGTATTGGAGCTGGCCGTTTATCTGTTGACCAACTGCGGCAATGAATTTTCATTTAATCGACTCAAAAATCAGTTTCAGCTCGGCTCGACCAATACCGCCATATCCTACCTGTCCTATTTAGAGGATAGCTACCTATTTTTTACCGTGCCCAAATTTGATTTTTCGTACGCCAAACAGCGGACTCATGCTAAAAAAGTTTACTCCGTCGATCCTGGCTTAACTCGTGCCAACACCGCTTCACTGTCGGCAGACCAGGGACGCCTGTTGGAAAATATCGTGTTTTTGCAGTTGTTGCGCCTGGGCAATGAAGTTTTTTATGTGAAAAATCAATTTGAATGTGATTTTATCGTCAAACAAAACCATCAAATAACTGGGGCGTTTCAAGTCTGTCACCAGTTAACTGAAGAAAATCTGCCGAGAGAACAGGCGGGATTAAAAAAAGCCATGGAGGCAACAGGAGCCAAAGAAGGAATTTTCCTCACGTTCGATCAGGACGATGAAATTGACGGCATTCGGATCCTGCCTGTTTGGAAGTGGTGTTTGGAACGAAAGTAAGAAATCGTTTGAAGAAATCTTAGGTAATTTGGTAATTGGGTAACTGGGTGCTTGGGTAATAAGGTAATTTGTTAATAGGGGATCAGAGTTCAAGAAAAATGGACTGCCTTTGAAATTGAAGTCCATTTTTCAAGATGGTACTTATTTGTGCATTAATATTTTGAAACCAGCTTGTTTAAAATGGTCATCCGTTGTCAGCGCCTCTGTAACTTTGTTCTCCCTCATTACTACAAATGAAATGCAATCTACCAGGCTCCAGGCTTTGTCTTTATACTTTTCGTACATTTCAAATCCCTTCAAAAATAGCTGAGAGTTTTGTTCAATTATTATAACATCATCACCTGAAGATCGAAATGCTTTAATAATCGCTATCGCTTCTTGCTTATAGTCCTTAGCCAAAGCATTCCCGATTTCCATTAAAACAGCTTCAGTTATAAGCATTGGGGCATTTTCATACTTTTTGGATAATGCCATTGCTTGAGCGTGATATTGATCATTTGGGCTCACTAATGCAATGACAAAAACTGTATCAATAAAAATCTTATTCATTATTATCTCCAGGGACATACAAATCAGCAGTCTGAGAGAAATCGCTCGGAGCGGAAATCTTTATACTCCTCAATTTAGACATTAAACTCTGCCTGGATTCAACTTTTTTCTTGCTTGCCTCAAAGTGTTTAATAATGTCGTAAAGCTCAAGCAGGTAAGGCTCAGGCATTTTTTGAATTTTATCAATTATCATTTCACGATGGCTCATTTTGATCAACTCCTGTAGATGTTTAAAATTAAGCTGGCTTCGGAAAATATTTCGCCAACCTGATTCTCGTTAATAAGCGTGTATTAATATAGTCAAATTTTCTTTATTTGTCAACATGATATTTGAGAAATTCTTCATCCTCCCAAATTACCCAGTTACCTAATCACCGAGTTACACAAAATTTAACTTGTCTTTTTAGGTAAATATTTCTATATTTCACCTGCGAATAAAAAAGGGCAATTGCTTCATTTTTTTGCATGTCGATGGATTTTATTGATGTGCCCATGCATCAAAAATGACAAAGGGTTTGCTCATGCCACGAGTATTTATCAGCTACAGTCATGATTCACCAGAACATTGTGATGCTGTGCTAAATCTCTCCGATCGGTTGCGGGAACAGGGCATTGATTGTATCATCGACCAATACGAGTTCTCACCGCCTGAGGGTTGGCATCGCTGGACTGAAAAGCAAATTAGGGATGCCGACTTTGTGTTGATGATCTGCAGCGAAGGTTACTACAAAAAAGTGATGGGGATGGAGCCGCCCGATCTTGGACTTGGGGTGAAATGGGAGAGCAATTTAATCTATCAGCACCTTTACGATGCAGGAACTCAAAATAAAAAGTTCATTCCTGTTTTGCTAAAAAATTGCAAAACCGATTATATACCAACGCCCGTAAAAGGAGCCACATACTATTTCTGTGATACTCAGGAAGGCTATGAAAAACTGTATCGACATCTGACCCATCAGCCCGCTATTAAAAAGCCCAAGCTTGGCGAGATGCAAAGCCTACCGCCATTGCAGCGCCAAACCGATTTTTTTAAACCATGCAATGTTCCCTATCCCAAAAATCCTTTCTTTACTGGTAGAGAAGATGTCTTGAAACGGTTGTATGAGACATTAATTTTTACCAAAGCAACCGTCATTTCACAGACGCAGGCGATTAGCGGATTGGGCGGTATCGGCAAGACGCAAACTGCGGTTGAATACACCTATCGGTATCGAAATTTTTATAAAGCCATTCTCTGGGTCACTGCTGAAACGATCGGTACCCTGATTTCTGATTTTGTTAAAATAGCCGCCTTGTTGAATTTGCCTGAAAAAGATGCCGAACAGCAGGAGCTTGCAGTTGCTGCAGTGAAACTAGGGCTGCAGAGAAATAGTGACTGGCTTTTAATATTCGATAATGCCGATACCCCTGAGCTTATCGAAGATTTCATGCCATTCGATTTTCAAGGCCATATTTTGTTAACCTCTCGAGCGCAGGCGTTTGACAATCTCGGTATTATCAATCCCATTGAAATGCAACAGATGACGCCCAACGAAGCAGAAAAATTTCTCATCAAGCGTACGGGGCGTAGCAGGCTTACACGCTCAGAGCGAGAGTGCTTAAAAAAATTAGCTGAAGAACTTGGCTATTTGCCCTTGGCGCTGGAGCAGGCAGGGGCCTATATCTATCGAAAAAAATGTTCTTTTCAGGATTATCTTCTCAGTTATCGAAAGATGGGGATTAAATTGCTCGAAAAGAGCAAAGTGATTGCTGCCAAATATCCTAAATCCGTTGCCACAACCTGGCTGATCAATTTTTAGCAGATCGAACAGATGTCTCATGCGGCTGCTGATATTTTGCGGGTCAGCGCCTTTTTACATTCCGATAAAATTCCCCTGGAAATCTTTACCGCAGGAGCCAGGGAATTGGGTCCTCATATTGCCGAATCACTGAAAGATGTCTCATCCAATCCGCTGATCCTGGATGAACTGCTCGAACCGCTGTCCCAATATTCTTTAATTAAAAGGGACCTTGAATCAAAAACATTCAATATCCATCGGCTTGTTCAGGCGGTTATTAAAGAGGTGATGGATGACGAATTAAAGAAGCAGTGGGCAGAAATAACAGTAAAGGCTCTGGCGGAGTCATTTCCGCCCTCTAAATTCTCAACCTGGGCTAAGTGTGAGCGATTAATTCCTCACGCCAAAATATGCGAAAATATAATAAATCAATGGAGTTTTGAGTTCTATAAAGCGGCACATTTACTGAATCACATCGCTATGTATTTGTATGATCGAGGAAGATATGAGGAAGCAGATCCGTTGTATTCCACTGCATTGAGAATAGTTGAAAGAGTTGATGGAAAAGAGTCTAATAATGTGGCTTCAATTTGTAAGAATCTTGCTGATCTTTATATCATGCAGGGAAAATACTTTGAGGCAGAGCAATTACTGAAACGAGCTTTAAAAATAGATGAAATCATTTCTGGCAAAGAATCTTACAATCTGGCTAGTGATTACACCAGCCTCGCTAATATTTATTTACATCAGAGCAAATACCTTGATGCTGAAACACTTTATAAACGGGCATTAGAAATAGCTGAAAAGGTACTTGGACCAGAGCATTATGAAGTTGCAACCAGCCTGAACAACCTGGCAGGACTCTATTGGGTTCAGGGCAACTATGCCGAAGCCGAGCCGCTGTTCAAGCGGGCGCTGGAAATTGCTGAAGCCGCCCTGGGACCGAACCATCCCGATGTCGCAACCAGCCTGAACAACCTGGCAGGACTCTATCGGTATCAGGGCAACTATGCCGAAGCCGAGCCGCTGTTGAAGCGGGCGCTGGAAATTGCTGAAGCCGCCCTGGGACCGAACCATCCCGATGTCGCAATGAGCCTGAACAACCTGGCAGGACTCTATCGGTATCAGGGCAACTATGCCGAAGCCGAGCCGCTGTTGAAACGAGCGCTGGAAATTTATGAAAGGGTTCATGGGGAGAAGCATCCAAATACTAAAACAATACTAAAAAATTTAGCAAATATTTACAAAGAACTGGGTAAGGAATCGGAAGAGGCGGAATTGAGGGAACGCCTGCATGAAATTGAGATTGATGAGATCCTGTTAAAAGGCTTATTGTAAAACTAAAAATTATTGAGCACAAAACTTTTAAAAACATAATTTGCTGTCTTCATTTTCGATGTCGAACATCTGGTACAAAAGGACTCAATCCAATTACTCTCCGAATATGCCTACTTCAATGTTGTCAAAAAACATAGCGAATGGTCTAAAATTTAAGGGCACCTTTGCTTCTTCAGATCACTTCTCTTTTTATCACAAAAGAAAATAGCTGAAATTCATCTCCATGACCTATTTCTAAGAATAACTCGCTCCAAATTACTGAAATGCTTTTCCCCCCAAAAATATGTGTAAATGCTACTTCAAAATAAAAAACGGGTAGATTGAATCAATTCCTCTACCCGCTTTAAGTTTGACAAAAAACGATGCTGTCTTCCTTTAAGAGGATGCAGCCATCGCCACTTTTTCCACCTTCTCTTTGACAGGCTTGGCCACCTTCGGCTTCTCTTCCTCGCTCAACACTTTCATCGTGTATTCCACTTCCTCTTTGGTGACCTTCTGCCGCATCTCTTCCACAGCTTTCATCACCGTCGCCCATTTCTGGCCTTCGGCAGCGCTGACCCACTCGAGTTGCAATCGCTCGGGTCGAATGCCTAACTTTTCCAATTTGTCCCATAACTTTTCCACCCGCTTCTGGGTCCAGCGGTTGGCGTCGATGTAATGGCAATCGGCGAAATGGCAGCCCGAGACCAATACAATCGGCGCACCCAATTTGAAGGCGTGGAGGACGAATTTATCTTTCACCCGACCGCTACACATGGTGCGAATGATACGGGCATTGGGCGGATATTGCAGCCGAGACAATCCTGCCAGATCGGCACCACCATAAGAGCACCAGTTGCAGGCAAAAGCCACAATCTTGTCCATGGGATTTTCCGAAAGAATCGACTCGATCTGGGCGTAGATCTGGCGATCGCTGAAATGCTGCATGGTAATGGCATCGAAACGGCATTCGGCGCTGCAGGTGCCGCAGCCTTTGCAGGAGGCTTCGATCACCCGTGCGGGCGTCTTGGCGCCTTTTTCAAAAATAATGGCATTAAAGGGACAGACATCGGCGCAGATGCCGCATAGTTTACATTTTGATTCATCAACAACAGCGGTAATGGCTTCGATCTTGATTTTTCCCGCCGAAAGCAGCGTAGCGGCTCGTGCGGCTGCGGCACTCGCCTGGGTCACGCTGTCCTTCACATCCTTGGGATATTCGGCGCAGCCCGCAAAATAGACGCCGCCTGTCGGTGCATCGACTGGTTTCAGCTTGGGATGCGATTCCATGTAAAATCCATCCGATGTGCTGGACAGACTGAAAAACTTTTTAATGATCTCATTGTCCTGCCGAGGAATCACGCCGACCGACAGCACCACCATATCAAATTCGTGTTGTTCCACCGTACGGGTGGTAGTATTTTCAACAGTCAATATGAGATTTTTGGTCTTCGGATCTTCCTCGATTTCGCCTGGGATGCCACGGATGTACATCACGCCTGCTTCCTTGCTACGCATGAACAGGTCTTCAAAGCCTTTGCCGAACGCTCGAATATCCATGTAGAAAACTTTGATCTCAGTATCAGGGTAGTGATCTTTCAACAGCAGGCTGTCTTTGATGGTATTCATGCAGCAGATGTTGCTGCAATAAGGATTACCTCGATTGGGATCTTGGGTGCGCGAGCCAACGCACTGGATGAACCCGATCCGTTTCGGCGTCTTGTGATCAGTGGGCCGAATAAAATGGCCCTTGGTCGGTCCTTCGGAGCAAATTAGCCGTTCGAATTCCATGCTGGTGATGACATTCTCGAAACGGGTGTAGCCATAGTCATCCAATTTGGTGGGATCATAAACATCCATGCCTGTAGCCACAATGACGGCGCCGACTTTGACATCGATTAGTTCGTCCTGCATGTCATAGTCGATACATTTCTTATCACAGGCCTCATAGCATTTTCCACAGGCGATGGGATTATTACCCAGGCAGTGATTCATATCCAAAATGTAGGCAGAGGGGACTGCTTGAGGAAAGGGGATATGGATGGCTTTGCGCAGCGACAACCCCATCTGGAATTCATTGGGCACGACAATGGGGCAGACTTTGGCGCATTCACCACAGGCGGTGCAATCTTTCTCTCGAACATAGCGGGCTTTTTTCCGGATCCTGACATTGAAATTGCCAATGTAGCCTGTGACGTTTTCGATTTCGCTATAGGTGAACAATTTGATCCGTGGATGTCGACCGACATCCATCATTTTCGGACCGAGAATTCATATCGAGCAGTCCATGGTGGGATAGGTCTTATCGAGCTGCGCCATAATCCCACCAATGGACGGTTGTCGTTCCACCAGATAGACCTGATAGCCCGTATCGGCTAGATCGAGCGCCGCCTCAATGCCTGCCACACCGCCGCCAATGACCAGCGCTTTGCGTTCTACAGGCACTTCCAATTCGTGCTGGGCTGATAGGTGGCGAGCCCGTGCCACCGAGGTTTTCACGATATCCTTGGCCTTTTCGGTCGCCGCCGCTCGATCGTACAAATGCACCCAGCTACAATGTTCACGGATGTTGGCCATCTCGAACAGGTAGGGATTCAACCCCACCTCAGCCACGCAGTTCCGAAAGGTCGGCTCGTGCATTCGAGGCGTACAGGATGCCACCACCACCCGATTCAGCTTGTGCTCGACAATATTGCGCTTGATCTCCTGCTGACCCGGATCGGCACAGGTGTAGCGATTGACGCAGGAGAACACTACGCCAGGCAGGGTGGCGGCATAATCGCTCACCGCCTTGCAATCCACCGAGCCAGCGATGTTCAGCCCGCACTCGCAGACAAACACCCCGATCCTCAAGTTATCCGTATCGGTCATGAATTCTGCCATGGTCTGTCCTCTGAATTATTATAGCCTGTTTATTAAATTTTTCTTTGTTGAGTGGTTAAGTTTGTTAAGTAGTTGAGTAAGGTTTGGCGCTAAAAAGTATTATCTAAAATCTCCTTTGATTTTAATTTGAAAATTCTTTCAATCGATATCAATGAATGACTTATTGAAACTTTTGGGATTGCTTGGTTATCATGGAAAATATCGGCA
>JAPDQM010000153.1:0-8096 GCA_034505795.1 Candidatus Zhuqueibacterota bacterium | reverse complement strand
GGAAACGGGATCAGACGAATGATCAGGACAATGGCCATGATCGTCATCAGGCTGATTAGCCACTTCCGTAATTTCGACTGAATGAATTGATGAAACCTGGCTAATAACATAGTAAATAGTCCCAATTGAAACAATTGAGCTCGATGTGAATGATAGAAAAAGTCATCAGATTCTTGTAAATCAACTCCAACTTCCTTAGAACATATTTACGGATTATTTCCAAATGATTCATGAGTCCGTTCTAAAAAGCTATATTCAAGCAGCGTCTCTGCGAGCAGAATGAAACGAAGCGAAGCAATCCCTTCTGCCAGATAAGATTGCTTCTCCGCCAAAAGGCGGATCGCAATGACTGGCTATTACAAAATTCTGTGAAATCCAAGCCTTATAGAGTAGACTTATTCATAAAATCCGAGTATATCCAATGCAATGTTGAAAAAAGGCGTTGTTGCCGCAGTGAAGAATCGGATGGCCTATCTGACGACAATCTGGCCACTGGAAGCCACCGAGGCTTTCATTGGTGCGTACATGGCTTCGGCCCGAATCGGCGGCAGAATGAAGCTGCCAGCGGTCACCGCCCGCAGGCCATAATAAAATGTCTCCTGACGATTGAATTCAAAATTGCCGTAAAGAATGATCCGATCGTCTCGAATATCCATATACATCGGTTCGGCCGTTTCATCCCCGATCCAATCGATTCCTCGCCGCGATTGCAGTCGCGGGTTTTCGATCTCGAATCCCGCAGGCAGCAGGTCGATGATCGCCACATTATCAATTGCTGAAGTCAAAGCCTTTACCGTAATTTTGGCGATGATCAAATCCCCCTGTTTAAAATTTCCAGGCTCCAGTGGGATCCCCTGTTCGTTCAGGTAGTGGCGGCGCACCAGGAGATCATGATCGAACTCATCGATGCGGAGGCTGGCGGGAATGCCATCGGCTCGCCAGGCGTAATAGCAGGTACCGGTGCCACTAATATCAATGGTGACTTGCTTGCCCGCCCAATCCCTGGCCGAAAAGGTTCGATTCTGGGTGTCAAATGTCTGAAATTTTTGCCCATCAATGACGATCTGGCCGCTATAATTGCCTGCAGCTTGCTTTTTCATGATCTTGCCCAATGCCAGAAACGCAAACGCGTTTTCCTGGGTGCTATACCAGCGGCCATTGTCACCCGCGGCCGCAGTCAGATTTTGCACCAGCGTGGGGACCGACGGATGCGAGGGATCGATTTCGGCCAGAATATCCAGCATGATCGCCTGGCTGCGAATGGGCGAGTTGAAATTTTGCCCGGTTTCCCGCTGGCTTTCGGTTATCAGGGAAACGGTTTTGGGCAGCAATGTCCGGGCACTCGGTTGATCGCCGGATAGCGCAAAGGCACCGGCCAATTGATAGGCAGAATAATCGCTCAAACGGCCCAGGGCATTGTTCTTGAAATACAACATGGTGCTTTTCTCCGGTTTGCCGGCCAGCGCCAGGACGTAGCACGCATAAACTGCGGTCTGAAAACTGGTTGCATCATCCCCCCGGTATTCTCTGGACTGAGACCGCAACGCGTCGATCATTTTATCATAGACTCGGTCGGAAATTGTGTAACCAGCCTTACGAGCTTCCACCAAAAAATGGGCCGCGTAAATCGAGCTCCAGGTATTGATGTAATCGCCTTCTGGCCAATAGCTGAAGGCTCCTGAAGGCAATTGGAGGCTCTGGATTTTGGCTACGCCTTCTTCGATGTAATAATCGGCGCTGTTCTTCTTAAAAAGTTCGGGTTCGGCAATCCTGGCCAGATCATCAAAATAGAGCAGCGGGAATAATTTCGATGTGGTCTGCTCGATGCAGCCATGCGGATATGAAAGCAAATATTGCAAGCTGCTGGCAAATTTCACGGCGGGAAACGAGCTAAGCGATAGCGAAAAACGAGCCGAGCCCTCCAGCCAATTTGCTGGAAAGGTAAAGGAGGCAGGTTTGCCCGCATCAACTGAGCCGCTACCAGCCAAAGTAATAAATGGCACCGGCGGTCGCACTGGCACCGCGACGCTCATGGAAGTTTTCTCTCCTCCTCCACTGGCCGTTAGTTGAAATTCCACCACGCCCATGGTCTGTTCCGCCTGAATTTGAAAGTAGACGGCTTCCTCCCTGGCGGCTTTGACCTTCACCGATTGCGTACCCTGGTCCACGATCCTGGCCGGCCCCTTTGCATGGAGCGTAACCTCAAAATTATTGTCGCGGCCAGTTCCATTATATATGCTCACCGGTACCGTAAATCGGTCGCCGCTGGCCATAAACCTGGGAAAGGTCGGGGTCATCACGATGGGCTCTCGGACGAAAAGCTGCTGCTCGTTGCTGCCGAATCGATCCTGATTCCAGGCCACAGCCATCAATCGTAATGTGCCATTGAATTGTGGCACATCAAAGCTGACCGTTCCTTGCGCCCTTTTGAGTAAGCCAGACCAGAAGGCCACTGGCTGAGTACGGGTGATGCTCACTGGTATGAGATGTCGCTTGCGGGCTGCTTCCACATCGCCAGCCGCAGACGACTTCTTCGTGGCGATTTCCGGCAATACTACTCCATAGATGTCATTGGTTTCGGTGCTCAGGCGCTTCTTGCTAAAGAAATAGGCATGAGCATCTGGTGAATGGAAATCGGTTAGCTGCAAAATGCCTTCATCCACGGCAGCAATGGTGATCATCGGTTGGCCTCTGGTGGCGCCGCTGATTTTAAAATTTACAGTCAATTTAGACTGCGGCCGAATTTCGGCAGGCGCGGCGAGACTGATTGCCAGTCGATTGGCTTCGTTATTGATGGGCAAGGGGATCACGCCAAACGCCCGCACCGGCGTATCTCGCTCCAATGATTCGGTGGAGCGAATGAGATGAGCGACGGCATATACATTGGGCTGATACCCGTTCAAAATTGGCAGCTCGATGGTAGCCGTATTCTCTTTTAGGGTCACGATCTTATAATTAAAAATCTTCTCCCGTTCAATCGTCAAGAGCAATTTGCCGGCAAATGGGGCACGGATTTGCAAACGGGCTTTTTCGCCAGGCAAATAGGCGGATTTGTCCAGATCCATTTCGATGCGCTCGGGATGATCCATGGCCCAGGGCGCGTAGCCCCAGCCACTGGCATAAAATGAGATCGCCGACGATGCACCAGAGGCCACGTCTTTCGCAACCACTCGATAGCGACCATAGTCATCGGGAGTAACCTGAAATGTGGAGTTCGTCGCAGCGGACGTTATGGTGAAACGATCCACCTCGCTTTCGACCTCCTCGGACACATAGCGATAGCGCCCCTGCTGATCCACCTTTTTGAGGATGGATTGCCAATAGATGTGAAAGAGAGTGACCTCGACGCGGCGATTCGCCAGTGCCACGCCAGCAGTATCCACCACGACCAATTCCAGCGGCACGGCCTGGTGCGGTATAGCATAGCCTTCCCGGGTCATGCGCAATCCGACATAAGCATCATGGGGATGAATGATGACCCCGCGATAATCGGTCACCCCTCGGCCACCGGGTTCCAGCACCGTAGCCGAGAGCATCGCTCGCACTGCCGATGGGGCCTCCAGATCAGCAGGGACACGATAGACATATTCGAACCGACCCTGATCATCCAGAAGCTCCTCACCCAGATCGGTCCTCATTCTGGCAAACGAAATCTTGTCATTTTGAAAAGAAAACGACTTCCATTTTGCTGGTGAAAACGGAACAGCCTCCAATTCGACGTCCGCCTGCACGCGACGGCCGGCAGCCGGTGGACCGAAAAACGTGATGGCGTCGACAGCCATCTTGATGGTCTCGCCAGCCCGATAGGATGCCTGACGCGTCGACAGGCGAACCTTCATACGATCGGGGACGAACTCTTCAACATTAAAATTCACCCGCCCGATTTCATCATTTTCGCCTATCAATAAGTGCGCCGAATATTTCCCGGTTTTGGCATAATCAGCAATTGTTACTTTGAATTCCGCTGACCCCTGTTCGTCAAGGGTGGCTTTTTGTTCCTCCAGAATTTTCTCATCAGGGCCTTTGACGCGTAGCTGGACAGGAAATGGAGCCGGCACGATCAGATTTTCCCCGCGCACGATGGCCGCCAGATGCACGGTTTCCCCGGGTCGATATACCCCCCGCTCCGAATAGAGAAATCCATTGTAGCCATGCTCCAGATAGGTGGCCCCATCCACATCAAAATCTGCTGTTGCAATCTGCCGGCGAGTCAACTCAAGAAAAGAAAAATCATCACCTGCTGTAGCGGTTACTAAAAAGGGGACGAACTGTTCGGCCAGCGTCTGGAACGATTCAAAGATTGCCAGACCATCGTTATTGGTTTTGGCAGTCGCCAGAAGTTGGTTGTTCTGGCTGTATAAATTGATCTCAGCTCCAACAATCGGCGACAATTTGGTGAGAGAATTCACCCACACCCAGAGCCCATTGCCCCCCTTTTTGGCGACAATGCCCATGTCAGTGGCTAACACCCATTTCGAGGCCTGGTTCCAGCGCCGATCATATTCCCGCGCTGTAATATTAAAAATGCCGACCCGGTGGTCGGCGAGATATTTCTGAATGTTGAAGGGGGTAACCACCTCCTCGTTGCTCACATTTTGGATCACCAGATCAGTCTCATGGATGCGTTTGCCCAATGCGTCCAGATCGTACCAATAATATCCCTGATTGCCCGAGAGCTCGTTGGAGTTGAGCAGATAAATCAGATTATTGGCATAGATTTTATCGACTTCGAGATGCACCTTTTCGATGTTAATCGTGGCCAGACCAATATTCAGATAGCCGCTTTTGGTCAAATAAAATCCATCCCCCACAAAATTCACCTGCGGAGGAATATTTTCGCGGCGAAAAACCACGGCAGTAGAAAAGTCCCGCTGTAATACCGACCCGTCGATCGCCTTTAGCCCCTTGCGGACGGAAATCTGATAGGTGGTTTCCATCTGGAAATTACCCTTTAGCTGGAGATACTGATGGGTGGCTGATATTTTGTATTTCAATGAAGGCTCCACCGAAATGAATGATGTGGCAGCGGTAGCGTCCACCGGCAGGTTGAACTGCACCCGGATATAGCCGCTCTGGGGCGTCTCGCGGATGGGCGAAACCTTTTCCACTTTCAAATCTTCTTCTTTTGGCAGAGTGATGGGCTTGATAAAATCCTGCTCCAGTCCGGTGTTGCCGCCGATGGGCTTGAGCCCTCGTGCGATCTTCAATTCAATCTGACTCTCATCCGAGCCGCGAGCGATTTGTTCCGCTTTCAACTCGATGATGGTGCTGGGATTGGTCGTAAGCAATTGAAATGGTATCGCTGCGCCGTCTTTGTATTGGAGGGTAATGCTGCCGACTGCCGTCGCCGGTTGAACAGGGTAATTAAATTCTACGGTTGCTAGTAAATCGGCCTTTTTAGCTGCTTGCGCCTGGATTTCAAAGTTCACCAAGGCGCTATTCACCTGAAAACGGGGAGTGTAAAACTGAAATGATCGTTGCCCGCGTAGCGAAAATCCTAATTTCGAGACCAGTTGTGATGTAACTTCGGCTGTATATTCAGTAGCTGGTAGCAATTGCACATCTGGATAGAAGCGCAGTTTATCGCGGCCAATCCATTGTAATTTCCCCGGAACCGCCGGTGAAAATGAAATGGATTGCCCACCCAACCATTGATTGACCAGCGAATCGGGAGCAACTTCCCTGGAAAACGTAATGGTAAAATTGGTCGTCTGGGGCACTTCACCTGTTGGCGAGAACGATTGAATGCGAACCGTCTCCCCTTTGCCCCAGAAAAGCATATAGTTCAAACCAAATAGAATGATAAGGGACAGTAAGGCAATGATAAGGTACAGAATAGTGTTCTTTGGAGCGGCTTTTGATGCGTCTGATGTCATGTTGGCACCTCGCTAATAATTTTAAAATGGTATGCGATTGAACGGCACTTCATCCTAAACCCAATTCGCCATTTAATTGGTTGATGAGATAGCTCCCTGATTGCAAACAGCGTTCAATCCAATGCGGAGTTATGGCGCGTGGTTCGTTTTTTCTGTGCAAATATACATAAATAATTCTGTAAAGTCAAGCAATTGAATGACCATGGATTGGGCTAATGGATAAAATTCGTTGAAGAGCAACCGATGGAGTGTTTGACTGCGGAGAAACCAGCGGCATGCAACAATAAGCCGCTATCGACATGATTCATTACCGGCATAGTTTTGGTCCAGTTGCATTTGTCCCCAAAATAAAAAACCCTGGTCAATGACCAGGGTTTTGCTCAGATGAGTGGCGATTATATTTTTTTCACGTTTGCAGCTTGCAAACCTTTAGGTCCTTGTTCGACATCGAACTCGACTTGCTCTCCTTCTTTGAGCGATTTGTAGCCTTCGCCTTGAATCGCTTTGTAGTGGACAAATATGTCGTCACCTTGTTCCCGAGTGATGAAGCCGTAACCTTTAGAGCTGTTGAACCACTTTACAGTTCCTTTTTCCATTGAACCAATCCTTACTAAAAATTAAATGTTTTGTGTACATCTCTGTTCTTAGCTTTTCCTGCGCCACAACTACAACCAGGCTACTTATTGCAGCCCGCTGCACTTTGGCGCTGGAATTGTCTTTGATAAGCTTGGTCGCTAAAAACGAAAGACCGCTAAACAGGGTACATTTGTTTAACGCTCAAATATACAATATATCTTTTAAAAAAGCAAATACTTTTTTTAAAATATGATGCAAGGTAAAATTTATAACGAACTAGAAATATAACCATCAGCAGGGATTACCGCTGATTTCGTCTGCAGGTTTCAACGAACAAAGGAAAAATTAATTTTTTTGACCAATACGCCTTTGCCGATAGTTCAATTGCCCAAATTGAGATCCGAGGAAATGGCGACATCGAACGGCATGGTTGCCTATAACACAATCAAGCATTAGCTATACATTACATCTATCCACTGGTTCGTTCAATCATTCATATCACCAACGATCTCCGGCTGCAATGCTTAATAGGAAATGCAGCGGATGCTCTTGCCATTGAAGTTAAAAACGATGTAGCTTTGTCACCTCAACGATCTCCTGGAGTTTTTAATCGAAGCATAGAATTTAGCCCACGGCACGTTCTATGGTATTTTTTTCAAAAAACTTACTTGACAAATTGAATAAATTTTTATATACTTTAATTGTCAAAAAATTAAACATAATGCTGGAGGGTTTATGAACAAGGTGGCACGATGGTCACTATTGGCGCTGTGCATAATTGGCTGCTATTGTGCGGCTTCTCTCTCCATCGGCGAAATCAAAGATTCGCCGCAGCGATTTCATAATAAAAAAGTCACTTTGAGTGGGGTTGTCGACGAAACCATTACCCTGCCGATCCTGGGAGTTGGGGTTTTCCAATTGAACGACGGCACCGGCAAAATCTGGGTCAAACCGCAAACGACCATCCCCGAAAAAGGTGACCGGGTGCGAGTAACCGGAACCATCAAAGTCGGCCTAACCATTTCGGGCAAGAGCTTCGGCCTGATTTTGTTGGAATCCAAAGAAGATGAGTATCAATGATAGGCCCTGCTCGCATCCCTGAGAATAGCCATTGAAGCATTCCCAGAACCTGAGCAACGGTTATTAAAAGAAGGTACAGCATTGCATTGGGTTTTTGCTTCAGGTCATTTTTGGGATGTGTCACCAGTTTAAGAGATCGGTCGAACCCTATTGCTGTGATGCTATTCAGTAACAGACCAACACGCTTCGCACTCACGTCTAGCGCCGTGCCTAATTTGAAACGGCGCTCTTATCATTATTTGCCATGCTAATGATCTGTGTATGGCTTGCTTGGCAGCGATGGAACTGGTCATCGGATTGGCTAAAGAATAGCTGCATCGCGGCACATGGGAAAGATTCATCGCCCGCCATCGCTAACGTTAGTGGTCAGCGAGTCTGGTGCACCAGGACGGTTGCGTTCGTGACCCGTTGTGCGATATTTTTTATTGACATTCAATGTTTTTATCATTATCTTTCATCTTTTTTGAACAAGTCTGTTCCACTCTTTGCCAGGCTATCTGGCAGTATGGAAATCATTGGTTTTTGCCATACATATCGAATTATGGAATGCTACTGAACAGACTT
>JAPDQM010000152.1:0-8164 GCA_034505795.1 Candidatus Zhuqueibacterota bacterium | reverse complement strand
GGCGTGGTCAATGCCGAGACCAGCATTCGAGAATCCACCCCTGAACTGCGGATTAATCTCGATCGACAGCGCATTGCTGACCTGGGTTTGAGCACGGCGCAAATTGGCCAGGTGGTCAGCAGCAGCATCCTGGGCACCGTGGCCACTCGCTTCCGCGATGCCGGTGATGAGTTCGACATCCGTGTACAACTGACCAAAGATGCTCGATCCAACAAAACTGACATTGAAAACATCTTGCTAATGACTCCTATGGGCAAGCAGATTCCGCTGCGGGCAGTTGCAAGTGTGGAATATTCCAAAGCCCCGAAAGAAATTATTCGCGAAGACCAGGAACGATTGGTCACCGTTTCGATTGATGTTGCTGGACGTGACCTGCGTACGGCCACCAGCGATGTTCGTAAAGCGCTGAAACAAGTGGCGGTGCCCAATGATTTTCGCATCGAAATCGGCGGCACGGCTGAGGAACAGCAGGAATCGTTCATGTATCTGGGCCTGGCGCTGATGGTGGCCATCCTGCTGACCTATATGGTGATGGCGTCCCAGTTCGAATCGTTGCTGGATCCCTTTATCATCCTGTTTACTATTCCGCTGTCACTCATTGGTGTGGCCATGGCCCTGTTGGTCACTGGCACGCAGATGAGCGTTATGGCGTTGGTAGGCGTGGTTATGCTGGTGGGAATTGTGGTGAACAATGGCATTGTTTTGGTTGATTATATCAACCAGCTTCGGGATCGGGGATTGGAGCTTTACGAGGCAATTATGGTAGGTGGCAAAATTCGCATGAGGCCGGTGCTGATGACGGCCCTGACAACGATCTTTGGAATGTTGCCCCTGGCACTCGGTCTGGGCGAAAGCGGCGAAAACTGGGCCCCGATGGCGCGATCCGTCATGGGCGGACTGACAGTGGCCACGGTGCTGACGTTGATTGTCGTGCCGGTCATTTATGCCGTGGTTGAAACGGTTTCCGAGCGAATCCGCGTGCGACGCGAAGCTCGAGCCCGTGCCAGATATGGCGATGGCTTGGCGCCAGAGACTGCTTAATCATATCAATAGATCAGAACTATAAAAGCCGAATTCATCTGCAGAATGAATTCGGCTTTTTTTTGTTTTGCAGCTCGTTATGGGAACGGCAAATTTTGGATACCGCTGCCGTTAGCTTTTCCCAGGCTGTTGCACAGAGCAGAAATCTACTTTAGCTCTTTGACGCGGCGCTCAGTTCTTCGCCTCGCTTGTTAAGCAGGAACAAGATCATTGGAAAAGCCAGGCCGGCCCAAAGATAGCCAGCAATCACATCCATTGCGTGATGGTGCCCTAAATAAGCTGCCGAGATGCCGATCCCCAGCGAGGTGGGTAGCAGGATATAGCCCAGTTTTCTTTCATAACGCCAGGCAGCCAGCGCCCAGGCCAACGCCGCAGAGACATGAACGGACGGAAAAGTTCCCCCGGCCTGGGCTCCCTTGGCCTGTGTGATTTGCGTTATGAAATAAAAAAGATAACCGGAATAGCTTCTGGTGCTCAAGCTGGAAATCGTGTCGGTCATGAAAGGCGCCAGCACCGGGAAAATAAGAAACAGCAGGAAATTGGTAAGGTGAACCCCGGTTCCCAACGCCAATGCCGCGAAATTTTGCTGGTATTTTTTTCTTAAAAATAAAGTCAAGCTGACCATTGGCATAAACAGAAAATAGCTATCATAAAATAAATGCATCAACTCGTCCAGCCAGGGATGATAGAATTGTTGAAACCAGATGGTTGGATGATTTCCAAAAACCAATAGGTCCAGACGAATAATCGGCTCTGTTGCCCAGAAATCTCCCCAAAACATGCGTGAGATAGCGCCAATCTCGCTCCAGCCATACAACACCAAAGCGATCGGATAAAACATCCGCAGAATTCCCGGCACTGAGCACGGCCGGCTCTTTTCCCCCCAGCGCACGATTTCCAGGATAAGAAAAATTATGATACCATGACTGACAATGTAGCGCAGCGGATGAACTACCTGCTGATGAAAGAAAATTAACAGAACTCCAACCAACCCAAAGTAAACCATGCTTAGAACGTCGATCAAGCGAAATTTAATTTGTCGATATCTTCGTAGACGAAATTGCCAACAATGTCTCATTCGTTATCCCAGCTTCGTTATAGTTACAGAATACTGACGCTAACGTAGCCTTCCATCGCTCAAAATACCACAATAAATAAATCAAGAACCACGCCGATAAGAAAGTGCAGCCAAAAGACCCAAAAGATGGAGTTCATCCGCAAGGCCATGATCCCAAAGACAATGCCTGCTGGTATCGACGCCAGTATTTCGCCCACTGGCAATCCAACATGCCACAGGCAAGAAGGGATCGTCTGAATACAAATCGCCAACCAGTCGCCCACATATTTCCGCAAGCCGAACAACATAAAGCCGCGGAAGAAAAACTCCCAGGCCGAGTAGAACAATAGCCCCCGCAGCGCTTCGAACCGAAGAAAGGCCAGGATGGATCGACCTGCACTCCGATCAAATGGATAAACTTGACGAAAATCGATGCTGTGTGAGGAGGGGTAAAGAAAAAAAACTGCAATGATCGCCAGCAAGATCAATGTGGATATAATTCCCTGGCGCCAATTCCCCAATCGCAAGCCGTAATTTGACAGCGGCTCATTAAACACAAAATGAACGATGAGTAACGGCAAGAGACCCAGCCAGATAAACATCGAGATGAACATATACAACGATGCCCCAAAGCTGTCGATTTGCGGAAAGACGCGCTGGACGAACGCCATGGAACCAAAATAGATATGAATCGCAGGCAGCACTGCCGCCAGCACCAGGATCAATGTTGGCGGAAATAGCCGGGGAGAGTAGAACGGCTTGGGATTTAAAATGGCCAATGTTTGCTTCAGCATTTTTCTCTTCCTGATGTAATCAGAATCGCGTGTTAGATTGGCTTAGATCAATTCGATTATCAGATGGAGGTGGCTGAATGCCACCAACCTTGTGCATCAAGCATTTCATTCAGTCGCCAGAGGAAACGATCGACGACATCTTATTTTTGATAGACAATCCTGCCGTTCACGATGCTCAACTCCACCTTTGTCTGCAAAATTTCTTTGGCTGGAATTTCAAATAGATTGCGATCGAGCACCACCAGATCGGCCAGCTTGCCAACTTTGATAGACCCTTTCACCTGTTCCTGGAACTCCGCATACGCAGAACCCATCGTGTACAGTTCAATGGCCTGGGCCAGCGTGAGTTTTTCAGCAGGATACCAACCACCTTCAGGACCTCCCTCCGGAAATTCTCTCGTAACGGCAGCGTAGAGTCCCAGCATGGGATTCAGGGGTTCCACCGTCCAATCCGTTCCAAATGCGATCTTCACGCCAGCATCGAGGAATGACTTGAACCGATAGGCGTTTTGGCAGCGCGTTCCAATTCGTTTTTCTGCCCAGCGCATGTCATCGATACAGTGTGATGGCTGAATCGAAGCAATTATGCCGAGTTCTTTGTAGCGAATCACATCCTCGGGCAGTACAACTTGCGCATGTTCGATACGATGCCGGGCATCTCTGCGGCCATTGGCAGCAAATGCCTGCTCGAACGCGTTCAGAATCCAGGTGTTCGCTTTATCACCAATGGCGTGGGCGGCGATTTGAAGACCCGCTTTATCGATGGCCTGAATAAGGTCATATAGATCTTTTTCTTTGTAAATCGGTATCCCCGATGTGGTAGGATCGTCCTCATACGGTGCAAAAAATAGAGCTGTGCCAGCCCCCATGGAGCCATCAACGAAAATCTTGACAGTGCCAATCCGTAGCATGTCATTGCCGAAAGCAGGGCGGATGCCGAGGGTCTCGAAATTCTCATAGAGATAACCGTAACGCCAGGCATTGATGCGTAAGGTCAGTTCGCCCTCGCGCAATAACTCCTGGTAGATCTCCAAATCAGCCGCGGAGCTATTATCCTGGACGCTGGTGACTCCCAGGCTATTGGCGTGTTGAATAGCAGTTTTGATGGCCTGCTTCAGTTGCGATTTGGTTGGCGCTGGAATAACCGCACCGACCAGACTCTGGGCATTATCTTTTAAAATGCCAGTGGGTTCGCCAGTGCGCGGGTCTTTGACGATCTCGCCCCCCTGGGGATTGGGAGTAGCTTTGGTGATGCCGGCCAGCTTCAACGCCAGGCTATTCGCCAGTGCAATATGGCCGTCCAATCGCTGCACCAGAACAGGATTTTCTGTGGTCACCGAATCGATCAGTGCTTTGTTGGGGTGCTTTTTCGAAGGCCAGACCTCGTGATCCCAGTTGCCGTTGAGAATCCATTCGCCCTTGTTCAATTTGGCGGCGTAGTTTTTAATGCGCGCGACAAATTCAGTTTCATCCTTCGCATCGCGCAAATTAATCCCGGCCAAATAAAAGCCACCGTCGGCAAAATGGACATGGGCATCATTGAAGCCGGGAAGCACCAGCCGACCATTTAAATCAATCATCCCCGTTCTTTTCCCTTTGAATTTTTGAATCGCTTCGGATTTTCCGACGGCGATGAATTTCCCATCTTTGATAGCACAGGCCTCTGCCCAGGGTTGGGCTGGTTCGACAGTATAGATTTTACCGTCAACCATTATCAAATCGGCGTGCATTTGATCCTCCGCATCGGAGCAGGCTACCAGCCATACCAGGGCCACGGTTATTAGCGATTGGATAATTTTCATGTTGTCGTTCTCCTTAAGTCGTTCGCATTTTGGTTCAACAACGAATTTATGGCTATTACGGACCGGTCGCTTCAAGCGACCGGTCAGTTGAATATCGCACGTACTGACTGACCGGTCGCTCCAAGCGACCGGTCAGTCAATGAGGTTATCCTAACAATTCCAGCAGTCCGGTGGGATACAGGATTGCCTTGCCGGCCTTGAAATGGTCCAGTTCTTTCCAGAGAACGGTCATTGGCAAGCCATCATCTTCAACGGCGTCGAACGATTGCCTCTCATAGAAGTTAGGATCCACAAAATCGGCTTCATAAACCTGAACCAGTTCGTGGCCGGGTTGGCCATTATAGGTGTAAATAATTTCAAGGCTGCCCAAAAATACCACATGACAAATTTCCGCGCCCAATTCTTCCCTGATCTCCCGCCTTATGGTTGCTGAGCTGTGCTCACCGAATTCAATACTACCCCCCAGGGGGCGATAGAAAATTTGATTTTTACTGCGGTCATGGCCCTCAAAAACCAAAATACGATTTTTATGTCGAAAAACACAGAGGGCAACAGGCCGAATCCGATCAGAAATCATTGTCCCCTTTCTTTTTTACTATGAGGCAGCAATTGGATTCGTTCATTGTTATTTCAATGGCCAAGCCACAGGCGCTGGCGCGATGATCCATGATGCGACGATATAGCTGTTGATATTCATCCCATGAAAATTTTGGATAAAAGTAAGCTCGTTTTAGGACCTCCAATTTAACCAATGGCGCGAATTGAAGCTCAGCCTCGTCGTAGCTGGCGCGGGTAATGACGCAGTTAGAGCCGTAATGATTGGTCTCCAATATGGCATAATAGATGGCAAATTGGGCCGCACCTTCAATAAATGGCAGCCAGGCATCCATGCCGATTTTGAAACCAGGACCATCCAGAAAAAAATCCTGCGCAAATTTCTCCCCATGATCAAGCTTTAGTTGGTAGTACACCCGACTTTCAAACGCCAGTTCCATTTCGGCACGAGTCCAGCTTCTGGTTTCAGGAGGCAATTGATAGATCTGATCATAGGGCAATTGGGGAAGGTCATAGATCGGAAAACGGATACCTTCGAGATGGCAGATTTTCCATTCGCCAGCCTCTTTTTTGAGTGTAAACACAAATAAATTTTTGTCAGGATTCAAATATGTCTCAGCCTTGGCACGGCCATCGCGGAGAATTTTGATGTGACCGATGTCCATTGGGAATGCGATCCCGGCCTGGTGATACGTTTTGGCCAGCAAATTATAAAGACCAATAAATGAGAAATTCCCACGTGCCGCCAATTGCTGCGCCATTGTTGTGTCGCCGCTTTCCACTCCCGCTTTAAATTTCATTAGAGTAGCCTGAACTTCCGCTACGAGGTTGGTGTCCTGAGCACGAATTGCCTCATAACTGAAAAAAACTAGCGTAGCCACTAAAATAGCTGCCAGCTTCGATCCAATTCTCCTCATGCGCTCTCCTCGATTTGCTGTTTATTATCACCTTCTTTGCCAACCGCGCCGGGCGAAAGCCCTTGTTGCTCCCGACGGCAGTTTCCTTGTGCAGAAACAAGTAGCACTATTATTCAATCTTTTATGGAAAAAGTCAAGCGATTTTTTCAAAAATTTAAGTTAGATTGCTTTCGCCCATAGTGACATGTCAGGCAACTGCCGCCCGATTGGCGATATGACATCGCATTGACAAAATGCAGATTAGGAATATGTTCTGTCACTGACAATAATAGGGAGTTTTTTCTTCGGGTTTTAATTATTGGTGAGGCGTAAAGTTGAACGCTCAAAATGTCAGGCTAGTCTTTTTCATGTTTATCCATGAGCCGTCGGTGGTGCTCAATCCAAATTTCCCTCCGCAATGTCTATCCTCGATTCCAGAAAAAATAACGCCCCTCCATTATCCGCTTAATTAGAACAGAAATAGCAGAGAAGAGAGCATCATAATCCCAAAATAATCGCTATTGGATATTGGGGTGCTTGAACAAATCAGAAAAAACGACAGGTGCAAATTTTAGATTGCATCAAAGAAGAATATTTTTTATATTTAAATGCAGTCGGTCGCCAGAACGACGGACTGTGACATCAATTTCGTCGCCTGCGGCAAACGCCAGGCCTAAGTTCATTCAATCAAAACCAAATGAGGTGCAAAATTGAAATTGAATCAAGCAAATCATAAAAACATATCTGAAGCTGCGCAAGCGGAGTTTCCCATTCTCAACTTCATTCTCGGCAACTATCGCAACTTCAATGCCCGGGCTACGCGGGATGCGATGCTGGCCTATTGGCGCCACATCGAGCGCGGGGGCAAGATGTTCTGGGCCATTGCCGGCGCCATGTCCTCTGCTCAACTCGGGATCACCCTTTCACCCGCCATTCGTAATAGCTTAATTCACGGCCTGTCCGTGACTGGTGCTAATCTGGAGGAATCTCTGTTTCGGCTGGTAGCCCATCACAGCTATAAAGATTTCCCCAACTATCGCTATTTCAGCAAGGATGATGATGAAAAAATCTTGAAAGATCGCATGCGCCGGGTGACGGATACCAGCATCCCGGAGGATGAGGCGTTTCGTGTGGTCGAAAAAATTATCGTTCCACTATGGAAAAATGCCAGCCAGCAAGGCCAGCGCCGTTTCTGGCATGAGTATTTTTACGAACTCGTTACCACACTCAGTCCCAATAAGTATGAAGGCGATCCCGAGGAATGCTGGCTGATAGCTGCGGCCCGGACGAATATACCTATTGTGGTTCCCGGCTATGAGGATTCCACCTTTGGCAATATCTTTGCCTCCTATGTCAAAACCGGTGAATGCAACGCCAATATTGTAAAATCCGGGATTGAGTACATGGCCGCGTTCTACGATCAGTACCAGGAACTTTCGCAAGGAGCTGGCATCGGTTTCTTTCAGATTGGTGGCGGCATTGCCGGCGATTTCCCGATCTGCGTGGTACCGTCAATCAAGTACGACCTGAACCAGCCCGTGAAACCCTGGGCCTACTTTTGCCAAATATCGGACTCCACGACGTCCTATGGCTCCTATTCCGGCGCCACTCCCAATGAAAAAATAACCTGGGACAAGTTGACCAAAGACACTCCCATGTTCGTCATCGAGTCCGATGCCACCATCGTGGCGCCGCTGATTTTGCGAGCGCTGTTGGAATGTCAGCGGAATCCTGTTGGCGCCAATGCGCTGATTGCGGCCTATTTGCCGAACGCATGAGTGATTGCCGTCCGAATAACTTATGATGGCGACCCATGTTCGTTCGCTTTTTGTACATCAAACAGATGCCATCGACCTGGTCGCCAGTTCCTCCCCATCGGGTGGATTCTTTGGCTTTGCCGAGTGAGTTGAGTAGTTAAGTCAGTTGAGTTAGTTGAGTCGTTAAGTAAGTTGAGTAAGGTAAGTAAGGAACGCCCCCCAATTACCGAATTACCCAATTACCCAATCACCCAATTCCGAA
>JAPDQM010000151.1:0-8186 GCA_034505795.1 Candidatus Zhuqueibacterota bacterium | reverse complement strand
CTGAACGAATGAGTAGGGGAGGAGGTTCGAATAACGCCTGGCCATTTTCGAAATACCTCGGACACAGCACCGACCTTGCTGGGGGAATTGGCAGGATCAAAAATCTCATATTCCCCAGTGGATTTTTTGAAGCAATAAGTGAATGCAGGCATGATCACCGAGCCCTCGGAACCAACCCGCTGCTGAAGCTCTCGGATCAATTGTTCAATGGTCAAATCAGGGAACACCGCTCGGATCTTGCGATAGGCGCTGTGGACCAGGGTGTGATGATTTTTTTGTAAGCCAAGATAGGTTAAAATTGAAGCAAAAACCATATTCGATTTCAGTTGTCGATGAAATGAATCGTGAATTGTCTGGCATCCCCCATTTTCTGGTAACAATTGCATAAATCCCTGAATGATGATGCAAATATAAGCCAATTATTTCATTTTTACAAGTCTTTTTCATGCAAAATTGGTGCGGGTGTTGAATGGTGGCTTTGAGATTGTGATTATGATGGCAAATCTGGGATTATTTTCAGGAAGTTTGCGAATATAACATGCAAACAGGATAATGGCCAAATTGTTTTAAATACAACAAAAAAAATTTTTTGATGAATATAAAAAAAGCTTGACATTTTGTGTTTTATTTTGTATAATTCGCATAGAGAAATTAACTCTATTTGAAAAGGAAAAATCGTTGATTCGTGCAATTCATCTAAAAAATAGTTTCTTCTTAATGCTGGTGCAAAAGACCTATTATTGGCAGGGTGCCATCAAAACGGAGTTCCGACGAGGTGCAAATTCGGGTTCTGTTTTTGTGGTCACCCATGCTAATCTGTTGCATGGGTTTTTTATTTGAGGTAACGATGCGAATCCGATTAACACGTCATTTAGGAGATTAAGATATTGTTCAGAGCTGTATACATTTTCTATCGAAATAATCATCTGAATCAATTCAATTCGATGAACAAGAGCGGGCATGCTTGGCCTTCTGGTATTAGCTTGGATTTGATGAATCCTTTGCTGCCAGAGGTGTATTGTTATTCCCTATCAGGAATAGGTATGCTTGCGAATGGTGTGGTGCGTCCGGACTGTAATGGCACCACAGAAAGAGTTAGTTCAGATTTTTTTGATAATCCGGGAGGGATACGGCTTAATGTCAAACAGCATTAACACCAGAGCTCAGTTTCTGATAAGCCCGCTATCCTTCTCGTTAGCGGGCTTTTTTATTTTATCAAAAATGGAAGGAATTTTATGAGTCTAACAGAATTAGACAGCAACCGCTTTTTCGACATTAAATCCAATATGCTGAAGAAGCGAAATCTGGTGCTCTATGGTGAACTCGACGATGCTGCTTACAAGGAGATATTGGAATCGGTGTTGTTAATGAACAGCATATCGGACGTCGAGCCGATCAATCTGTTCCTCTGCAGCCGAGGCGGTGAGGTAGATGCCGGCATGGCGATTTATGACCTGATTCAGTGGATCCCGGCGCCGATTTATACCATCGGGATGGGCAATTGCGCCAGCTTGGCTGCAATTCTGCTGATGTCGGGAAAAAAGCGTTACATCTTTCCCCACTGCTGGGTGATGCTGCATCAGACGAGAGGCGTTGTTTGGGGCGACACGGATACAACCATCTCCCGAGCCTCTATGATGGAACGCCAGGAACGCCAGTTTTTGGAAATTCAGGCGTTGCATACCGGAAAATCTCTGGAGCAGATTGCCAAAGACACTTTCAAAGAAAAATGGTTCGATGCTGAAGAGGCGCTGGCCTACGGCATCGTCGATGAAATTATCCAGGTTGGATCGGAAACCACTGCGGCAGTTAAGCCGATGGTCTCTAAGCAGATGAAAGTGGTCCCAGCGAGACCCTAATCCGACCTGGGCCATGATACGAAAGGTTTAAAAAATGACCAGCGGTTTTGATATCTTCTTAATCTTTACTGCAATCTATCTGTTGGTGAAATTTTATGATTGGATTCAGGATCGGATGGATGCACGTCGACAAGATTGCCAGCAAAATTCGCCAGATCAGGCTTCGCAATTGACGGCAGAGATGGTGGAGAAAGCAATGAAACATCGCACTTTTGGGACGTTTACATTGCCGCCGGCTGTCGTGTTTTTCAAAGCAGGCGATGATGTCCCTACCGAAGGTTATAAAGTACGAAAAAGCGCGCTGCCAAATGGTAGGTTTCGATACCAGGTGATTGTTTCCGTATCTGCTGAGAAAATTCTGGATGTGTTTGATGCATTGGTACTATTGTTGGGTGATTATTGTCATGTTGTGGTACAAGACTTTGGCGAACGCGAAGGCGAACAGGTGGATTATTTTGCCTACCAGAAGGATACAGTCATTGTCCGAAGCGTTCTTTGCGATTTTGAGGAATTGCTGCTGAACGATGGCTTGATTGGCCTGGTTGTCTACAGCGAGGCCGCAAAGGCAGAAATTCAACTGACCCAACACAAGATCATTCAGATTTTTGCATTGGATCTGACGCGCTTTCGACAGGTGCTCAACCGATTTGGAATTGAAGAAAATCCGGAACTCAAGTTTCTGTTTGATGATTTTTACCTGCTGGTTGAGCATGTGGATGATCGAAAGATACTACAATCGCTAATGGAACGGCTATGCGTTGAAAGCATGGTCGTTCAGTCTGGCGGTTTGGAAGCCGCGTATAATTAATAGGTGTTCATATAATTAGGTGACACGGTGGAAGGGACGCCGCAGTTTAATCTGCGGCGTTCTCTTTTTGTGGAGCAAATAGCTCCCATTGAAAAGCATTTTCGACAAAAACATAACACATTCGTTCTTGACAATTTAGATTTATTTTTGTATAATGTAATCGCTGATTTTGGATGGGCAATCATTAATTGAAATCGTGAGATTTTACTTATAGGACACTGCATCATGAACTTGCGAACTCCAGCCTGGTGGCGGATTGTCGTTATTGTGGCAATCATCAGCATGCTTGCTCAGATGAGCATTGCCAAAAAGCTGTATCAAGAGCGCATTTATGAGCCAGTAGTGCTGCGTGGCGAGGTATTGGCGCCGTTCTATGATGTTCCCATTCAGCAGATTTTTATGTATGCTTACCATGAGAGCACGCGTACCTGGCGCATGATGCCATTCCAGATCGATGAGATGGAACGGGGAGAAGATCCCTTCAAGCCAGGGAATGAAGCCGCCTGGCAGGATTTTTATTTTTTGCCGTCAAATGGCGTACTGGATCTGCGTGATGAATTGGTTTTTATGATTCGTGACCTCGGTGATAGAGCACCTGAAGATGCCTGGCTTGACAATGAAGATGCTAGGAAATTCTATCGTTTAGAAATCAAAGCTCGCGATCGACATGATCCCACCAATTGTGCCTATGGCTACCTGTACCGCTCAGCTACCATTAGCGATAAAGTGCCCGCACCCTATCAATTTTCTTTCGATGTTGGAAGTCAATGCGTTGCTACCCAATTTTATGCGGTTCGACTGAGCCAGCAAAATGGATTGATCGAAGATGTGATCATCAAACCGCCTTTTGGAAATGGCGTGGATATCTTCGATACTCAAAAAATTCGGTTTGTGGGCATATTTGACCTGGGAATCATTACCATCCCCATTGGCAAAAAAGGCAGCCAGGCCGCCAATGAACGGGATAATTTGTATGTCTATCAACCCGACGACCTGGATTACTATCATCTATATTATACCCCAAAGCCTGTGGTCCGACTGATTCGGGAGGTCCGGCACACGATTCGCTTTGGCACCTTTCTGATGCACGAAACGGCATTTTATGTGCGAACTAAATTTTACCCTTTCTCGGGTACCATCGCCGGCGGGGCGGATCTTGATCCCGAAACACTGAAAAAAGAATTTCAGATGGAAGAAGATATTTATGTGCGACTGGATTTGCTGCGGCAATCGTGGGACTTCAATGCCGCAGCTATTGGGATGCAATTCTTTAATCGCAACAATCAGGGGGTGCTGATCGATGGGATACCGGATTCCATTGACAGGAAAATTATGACCCCTATCAGAGAATGGACATTGACTACCGGTGAACAGGGGTCGATGTTCACCTTTGTCGAATTCAATGACTCGACCTGGAGGGATATCCAATGTTATTTTTATGACAATAAGCTGGGCGGCCAGGGCGATGGGACGTTTATCGATGGTGGAGATACTGGCGATAGTGTTTCCTATGGCGATCAAGGGCTCCTTTTTCAAACCCATGAGCGCGATAGTGTTAGTTTGAAACTGAATTTTAGCGCCTATTTTTTGCCAGGCAATTTGACGCAGTCCGATGCTTTCCAATTGGCATATTGGGCTGAAAATCCTGTAGCTGTTTCGTCAACGACTAATTTGCTATCCCATGTGGCGCCAACCGAGGAGGCTGATACGTTGCCGCAAGGCATCGAGTGGCTATCGAATTATCCCAATCCATTCAATGGCCATACGCAACTTCGATTTCGTCTCTCCGAACCCAGTCATATCTGTCTTAAGATTATCAACCTGAAGGGACAGACGGTTGCCGTAGTTGCGCGCGGTTGGTTTGAAAAGGGGGAGCATGCAATTGTTTGGGGCGCTCTGGATGAGCGCCGACAGCCGCTCAGCGCTGGCGTCTATTTTTATAAGCTTCAAACGCGTAATAATTCCATTACTAAAAAACTCCTTCTGATACGGTAGCGTGATGAAACTTAATTCGATAATCGTATCCCTTCTTTTCGCGGCAACTCTGCCAGTGCTAAATTGCAATTACGATCACGGCATCGCTCCTTTGCCGGGAAAATTGGCAGCAACAGTGTATTTTCGTGGACAGGCCCCGGAAAATACCGAGGGCATTTATTTGATCGTGATGCCGATCTTCCCGCCGCATGCGATAAATGAGCTCTATCATAGCCCCAATAGCCTGCCCCTCGATAAAGACTCGGTGTACACAGAGATGGAATTGCCGTTCGGTCATTATGAAGCAGTCAGTTTATGGTGGTATAGCACTGAAACGAAATCCAATCTCGCGGATGTGCTGGCATTGCCGCTGGATCCTAACAACAACTTGCTGCCTTTGAGTTTCGACATCAGTCCAGAAAAACCGGTGTTCGAAATTGAACTGTATGCCAATTGGAACCGGGTGAATCGCGATGCCGCCATCGAAGGGACGATCTATTTCAATGGTCCCTTCCCGGATAATACGCTTGCCACTGCTGTGGCCGCGTATCAGTACCAGCCCCAGGAAAGCATCCATTATTTGTTGTGGCTTAAATCCATCGACTTTAGCATTGATCATAGCCCTTACCATTATCGCCTGCCGGTCCGCCATGGCAATGTCGATTACCTGGCGGTGTTCTGGCTGCCAGAACGTGCCGAGCTCTCCGACTTTATTACCATTGGCGTTTATGAAAATTCAACGAAGCCGGGTGTTCCGGGCAAGCTGAGCCTTGCTGCGAACCAGGTACTCACCGGCATTGATATTCAGGCGGATTGGTCGCGAATCAAGCCGTAGCTTTAGCTTTAGCGTCAGCGTCTAAGTATGGAATGCGAAATAGGTTTGGTGGTGAAGATTTAGAAAAGGCTTGCCCATGTTGATGAAGTTCGCGCCGGAGGCCGAAAGAGACGCTTTTTTGTGCTGATATCGATTTTGAATCTGAATTATTTCTCTGAATAAACCATGGCTGTCTCAATACTACAATTGCCCTATCGAATAGCAATCCGGTTTCTTCTGTTGACCATTTTGCCGCTGGCTAACCTCATCGCCGGTGGTATTACCGGTCGGATTCAGGATCGCCAGACGCATCAACCATTGCCAGGCGCCAATATACAGGTGTTAGGGACTCTGCGAGGTGCCAGCTCAGATGAGCAGGGAAATTTTCAAATCGAAAACCTTCCGCCTGGCCGTTACTCCATCCGAGTGTCGATGATCGGTTATCGTCATCAAACGCTGGAAAAAATCGTTGTCGAAGATAATCGCATGACCTTCATTGCGATCGAACTCATCGAAAGTCCCATCGAATTCGAACCCATTGTGGTTTCAGCCGGAAAAATTGAACAGCGTTTGGATCAGGCGCCGGTCTCGATGTCGGTCATCACTGCGCGCGAAATCGCCACGCGGCAGCCGGTCAATCTCATCGAAGCATTGGAGATGACGCCGGGGTTGAATTTTATTGGCAATCAAATCAATATCCGTGGCTCCACGGGGTACGTCTTTGGGGCTGGCAACAAAGTGCTGTTGCTCCTCGACGGCGTTCCGGTCTATGCCAGCGATACCGGCGAGTTCAATTGGGATATGCTACCCCCGCTGGATATTGAGCAGATCGAAGTAGTCAAAGGCGCTGGCTCAGCGCTCTGGGGCGCAGCAGCTCTCGGCGGCGTTGTTAATATCATAACCAAATCGCCTGGTATCGAGGGCAAAGTTACCTTTTCGCTGAAGGGGGGAAAATATGATCGACCTTACTATCGGGAGTGGTTCTGGACGGATCATCAGCGATTGTTCTATACTCGTGAGGATGTAAATTATAGCCAGCGTCGGGGGGCACTGGGTTGGCGGCTTTCGGCGGGACATGCCTACTCCACCGGCTACACTCAGCTTGGCGATTTTACAAAGTACAATCTCACCACTAAATTAGAGTACCGTTTTACCAACGACATCAAATGGACCGGCTATGCTGCATTGAGTCAGGTACATCGAGGATTTTTTGTACAGTGGAAAGGGCAAAACGACCCGTATCAAGTAGATGAAAGCAATTTGAATAACTATGCTCGACTCAATCAGCTCACTTTATATTCAAGATTGACCGTGCCCTTTTCCAGTCGTTTTGCCTTGCATTGGCGCGGTTCGCTGGTCCGAACGCTTATGGGCAATCAATTTGGTGAAGGCAATGACTTCAATCCGGCCTTTGGCCAGGGGCTGGAGCTACAGACGGACTGGCTGCCTTCGCCGCGCCATCATATTACTTCTGGCTTTCAATTTCAGCAAGATGCCGGCAGCACCAGGTATTTTGGCGATCATCGTGGTGTTTACCTCAGTCCCTACATTCAGGATCAATGGCAATTGCGGGATAATCTTCGCCTGACCGCTGGCTGGCGCTATGATCGGTATCAGTTGTACCATGGGCCGCGGGAGGATCTCTTCAGTCCCCGGGTGGGATTGAACTGGCAACCCTGGGCTACGACCAGCTTTCGAGCCTCGGCTGGCAGTGGCTTTCGCGCTGCAACCATTGTGGAACGGTTCCTGGAACTGAGTATCATGAACTTCAAAATTATTGCCAATCCCGAACTTCGGGCCGAGCGCGCCTGGGCATTTGATATCGGTTGGCGCCAGTACATTTCTTCGGACTGGCTGATTGATCTCTCCCTGTTTGATAATGAATATGACGACCTTATCGAAGCCCATCTGGATTTGATCCGGGGACAGATACAGTTTCGCAATCTCGCCCGCGCCCGAATTCAGGGGATCGAAGCCACTGCTTCCTTCAGTCGTCCGACCAACAAATGGAATCTCAAAATAATCCCGGGTTGTCAGGCGAGCATTACAAGCCTGCATCATCGTGAATTGGAATGGAACGATCCCCTACCATATCGACCGGATGTGATGGCAACGATTCGCGCATCGCTTCAGATCGGCAAGTTTCAGTGGCAAACCGATTATCGCTATGCATCCAAAATTGCCGCGGTTAAAATCTATCCCATCAATGAACGGGTGCCCATGAAATTCGTCGACATGCGGCTGGATTATCGAATCAATTCTTTCACTTTGCAACTGGGAGTTAACAATTTACTGCAATACAATTATGCTCCCATGGAAAGCAATTTGCTGCCGATGCGGACCTTTACCGCTGCGATTTCAGGCGGTTTTTAAAACCCAAAAACGACCCCAGAATAGCATTGTTTTCGCTGGTTCGAACAACTGATGAAGGGAATATCTTGAGATCATGAATGCATAAAAGCCTACCGCCCCGGTTTAGCATTTTAGTTTTGAAAATCAATGGAGCGAGCATGTGATCTCATTCGATCAACATCGGTTGAGAGGATGGGGGACAGGAGGATACGTTCTTTGCAAGAAAATCGAAATAGCTCGCATAGTGATTTTTACACTTTTTCAACGTTTTCCAATCATGCCAATTGCTAAGCTGCCAGCGAATGAAATTAGCGCCCTAGCTGCAACATATAGGGAGTCAGATCAAAAGCCATCCCATCGCTTGCCGCGATCACTGGTA
>JAPDQM010000150.1:0-8224 GCA_034505795.1 Candidatus Zhuqueibacterota bacterium | reverse complement strand
GTGTCGCTGATCATCACCAGCCTGGCGTGTGGTTTTCTGGCGCTGATTGGCTGGCAATATGTGCCCATGGTGATTGACGGCTGGATCAAAGGTCTGGGCGAATTTCTGTATCAATACGTCGGCGTTACGCGCCATTTCAATGATATCGAACGAGGGGTAATTGATATCAAAAGCATTATTTACTTCCTGTCGTTTACGGCTTTATTCCTCTATCTGAACGCAAAATCATTGGAAAGGAGGAAGTATTAGTCATGAAGGATTATAAAAAACATTTTATCACGACATTTGTGATTGGTGCTACTTTATTGGCTGCTATTGTCATTGCGGTTAATATGATTTTCAGTAATCTTCGCTTCGGGCGCTTTGATCTTACCGCTAATCAAATTTACAACATTTCGCCGGCGGTGGAAAAGATCTTTTCGCGGCTCGAAGCGCCGATCGAATTGACCTATTATGTCTCTTCGTCCGAAAAAATGCCCACCCAGTGGAAAAACCTGGAGCGGGATGTGATCGACAAGCTGGAGGAGCTGAAACTGGCCTCGAAAGGGAAATTGACCTATACGGTTTTTGATCCATCAGCCGAAGAGGAGAAAGAGGCGTATGAGGAACTGAAGGAAAAAGAGGCCAAGCAGAAAGAGAAAGACAAGGACATTATCAAACCCAAAGAGACCGAAAAAAAGGTAACCCGCAAGAAAATTGCCGAGCAACTTGCCGAACGTGGAGTGATTCCGTTTGGCGTGCAAAGCACCGAGCGGGATGAGCTCTCCGTGAAGCGGGTCTATTCGTCCATTGTGCTGTCCTACCTGGATCGCAAGGAAGATGTGATCGAAGAAGTGCGGCCCGAGGATTTTGGGAGTCTGGAGTATGAAATCATGTCCCGCATTTACAAACTGATTTCCAACAAACGGCCGAAGATTGGCTTTTTCCCGGGACAACCCAAAATTCCGCCCCAGTATCGGCAATACTATCAGCAAGCTCCGCCCGATCAATATGAATTTGCTGAGAAGCTGCTGCAGGATGCCGGCTACGACGTGACTCGGACCAATATTGAAAAAGACGACCCGGTACCGGCTGATATTCAGACAATGGTGGTGATGTTGGACCAGCCGCTGAATGAGCGACAACTCTATGAATTGGATAAGCTCGTTCACAACGGTGTCCGATTGGTCATGGCCGGGCAATCGCATAACTACCAGATTAGCCCGTCACGCGAGCCGGGGCAATTCGAGGTGCGAGGCATGCCCACCCGGTTGAACATCAATGCATTGACCAAAAATTATGGGTTCGAATTTGATCCCAGGATGTTTATGGATCGAAGCTCGGCTTACATTCAAATTCCCATTTACCAGACACGACGCATGGGCATCTTCCAGATTCGGGAGCAGCGCTATGAACCGGTGACCGCGCCCGTTATCATAAAAATCAATGCCGAAAATATCAATTCGGATGTTTCCATCTCCAATCGAATTACCGAGCTGTTTTACCTGTATGGCACGCGGTTGCAGGTTTACGACGAGATCATGAAAGAAAACAATTTGAAATTCAAACCATTGTTTACGTCCAGCAATTTTAGCTGGACCCGAGAAGGCATGGGATATGGTGCCATCGATATTTCCGAACCGTCTTCAGAAAATGTTCTGCGCCGTCAGCCGCTGGGCATTCTGGTGGAAGGCAAATTCAAAGCGAAATATGTGGATCAAAATATTCCGGATTGGCCTCAAGAGCCGGGCGTGGCCAAAGATACGACCAAGCAAGCCGTTCCCTCAGAAATAACGGGTGATCCCAAAGAAAACAAACTTATTGTTTTCGGCTGCAGCAATATGTTCAAAAGCGATGTACTGCAATCGGTAACCAGTCATCGTGCTCTGTTGCTCAATAGCGTTGATGCCCTCACGTTGGGCGATGAGTTGATTAATATTCGCTCCAAGAACATCGTGGCGCGACGCATTGAGGCAACCAGTGGGTTTGGCAAGGCGCTGTCCAAAGCCTTTGTGGTTTGGTTTCCACCGCTGGTGTTCGTGGCGTTGGGCATTTACCTGAATCTGAAGCGAAAAAAGCAATAGCTGAACCCGCTGTAGCATTTTCGTAGCAGTAGTCGTATGGCTGGTTTAGATCATATAGGTGAAACAACGATGTCGTGAAACGATTATTTTCATTTAGGAATGAACCGGCTGAGCTGTTGAGCTCGATGCTGAATTTAACAAGAGGAACTATGGCATGAAAGAGAAACATCTTTACATATACGCGGGCATTTTTGTTTTTTTGATGCTCATCTATTTCGTGACAAAGCCTCGACATACCTCGGTCAATGTTGATGAAATTGTTCAAACGATTGTCATTGGCGTGGCCAAAGAGGATGTAAAAAATATCGAGGTTTACAAACAAACCACCTCTGATAAGCCGATTCAGATGGTATTCACCCAGCGAGACGATCAATGGTATATTCCGACCAAATACGGTTGCAAGGCTCAAAAAAGCCGAATTGAACGCTTACTGGATGATATTCTGGAAATGACCGGCAAAGTCCGTTCATCAGACCCGAAGCATTTCGATAGCTACAAAATTTCCGATGAGCAAGGGTTGCACCTGATTTTGAAAGATGAGACCAATAAGCCCCTGGCCAATCTGATCATTGGCAAAAGAGCCGAGGACTATAGTAGCGGTTTTGTTCGTTTCGGCGGCAAAGAAAAGGTTTACGCGGTGGATAAAAACTTGCTCTCCAGTCTGGGCATCTATGGGGAAATCGACACGCTGAGCCAGTTTAATCATAGCAGCTTTGTCGATCTGCAGGCGGTCAATCAGGATGCCGGAAAATTGGAGATGATCGCAGTAGTCGACAAAGGCAAGGAATTGGTGATCAAAAAAGTCGAAAAACAGGTCGAAGTAACCAATCCCGATTCCACCAAAGGGACCCGGACAGAATATGAATGGGTACTGTTGAAGGGGCCACGTGAGATCAAACTGGACCAGCGAGAGGTCAGTAACTTTATCAACACTGTGACCAAAATTTATGCGCAGGAAGTGGTCGACCGCATGGGCAATACCCTGGGCGATTTCGATAAAGTCGGCCGCTATGGATTTGGCCGGCCCACGACTTATGTCGTTTTTAAGCCCAAAGACAAATCCCAGGAGAATGTTCTCTTTGGTCGAGAGTACGAAAAGGACAAAGGCTACTATATGAATGTTCAGTATGATGGCCTGGTCTATAAAGTGATGAAAAGCAATGTCGATCGGATTGTGAAATGGGTGGACGATCTGCCGAAGAAAGTGGCTAAGTAATGCCCTGGTTTCGAAGTTGATAATATTTGCGGTATGGCTTGCGCTGGTCAGCAGTTGCGGCCAGCGTAGGCTGCACGGCCCCGATTTGAGAACCCTCTCACAATACAGTTGGACTTTTTCATTTGTCATGCAAAAGTCATGCTCGCACTTTTTCAGGAGCATGGCTTTTTTGTTTTGAAACGGTACTGCCCTTTGTTAGACCCGATGTGATCGTAGATTCGGACCCAAGCTACGCCTGATTTAGCCGCTTGAATATTACGACCCTCTTGCCCGAATATCTGGCGCATAATCACTGCCATTCGGAAAAAATACAAGCGAGCCTCGGCTGAAAAACAAAAAGGGAGTCAGAATGGATACCGACTCCCTTTATGAGTAACTTTCTGAATTTTAATCCCGCTGGGTCAGATTACCCTAATTTACATGAGTGTGTCGTTTCGATCCACCAGTCGGCGGAGAAAAATCTGTTTACTCCGAATTTGTCGACAAATACAAATTCATCGCTTCTCCGCCAACTGGTGGAAGTGATCGGAATGACTTATCATCTTTTAAATTAACCAGGCAGAATTATATATCATCAGCTAACGTACTCGTTCCCAGATCGGCACGACTCGATCCCGTCCTCGAGGCCCCAAAACGACCGGCGTAATACCGGCGATTTCGCACAAATTGATGAGGCTCTGAACGCAATCCCCTTCGACCGCGAGAATATGATTGCATGGGAAAACGCTAACGAATTCATCGAAGGTGCAATCGAGCTTGGCATGAACATGTGGCCAGGTGGGATCGGTTTGCTGATTGATCTGTTTACGCGTTTTTTCATCCAGTTGCAGCGACTGCCCGCTAATGATGACCATGTAAGGCTTTTCGTCCCATAGTCCCAGTCGGGCAAAGGTCAGTGGCGTGGGTGCGGCGTCGAACTCGACCGAGGCGCCACCAGCTTTAAAATAAAATTCCAGCGCCGGATGAAAGGAGATGGTTTTGAAATTGTCCTCCGGCCTGCGACTTAGCGCAGCGTAATAGCTGGAATGATTGCCAGAGTTGCAGAAATCCCACAGCTCCAGCTCGGGATGGTAGAGCCGGACATCCATGAATAGTGTGGGCTTGCCGCCGCTGATATACTTCAGCAATTGCATCGTAATGGCAGCATACGTATCCGCTTCGGTGGAACAAACGAAAGATTCTTTCGCCCCTCGCCAATCATACGGATCATTCATCAGCATCTCAGGGACATCGCCCAGGCACACGTATTCGGTCAACTCCCGCTGTCCCTTCAGCCCGCAAAAATCGAATCCCTTGTCTTTATTGACCAATTCCATGGCCAGATACAGTCGAATCTGGGTTTTCAAGGTTGCTGGAGTGAGCATCTTGCCATCGTAATGCAGTCGCTTGCCTAACAGCTTTTCAAACCACTTCAGTCCTTTTTCGACCTCGCTGTCACTGATTTTTTCCATTTGTTTCACCAGCCACAACTGATCGATCTGGCGAATCGTGGTGCCTAATGCCTTTAGCGTAGGCGTCAAATGAGAAAATCCGGTCTCCATCCCCATGGAATGGCCACCATAACAGCCATAGACTTCATTGCGAATCGTTGTCAAAGCCTCGCTGGCGCGAACCCAGTCCATTACTTTTCTTCGGGTAGCAGCATCTTCGGTTTCACCAATGATGCGATGCGTTCGAATGCCAGCCTGACGCAGCGCCCCATCCGTGGCCAGCAGCCCAACATTGCCGGGGAATTTGCCGTTATTGTTCGACAGACTCAGCACCGGGATGCCCTTGCCCAGCGAATTCAGAATCGGCCAGACCAGGAAGGGGAAGTTCCAGACATTGTAGCAGAATATGATCTGTTTGCAATTGGCTTGTGCCAGTTGATCGCCCACTTCCTGTGCTGTGCGGGCATCGTAGATGATTTTCTTGCCCACGACAACTTCATACGTCTCGCCATAAAAATCAACACCTTCTTTGCGAATAATATCCGCCCATTTTTGAACCACTTTCATGTTTTGATCATCGGTTTGGGTATGAACGTGTTCTCGCTCATCAGTTAACATCACCATTCCAATTTTCGATTTGCGCATGTTTCCCTCCTAAGGCTTGTAAGTTGACTGTTGATTAATATCTTTCGGCATGAAGGCATATAGTGCCAATGCTTGGCATACAACAAACCAAATTCGACTATCAAAATCAGCTCCAGAGATCGGGTTTAAAAATTTATTTTATTTTTGAGTCAGCTCTAAGAACCGCTAATTCCGCTAATGATTCTAATTTTGCTAACTTGAACTTCAATTAAATCAATTAGCCTCAATTGGCGAAATTAGCGGTCAAGGCCTTTTTAGATTAAACTCATTTTTGTTTGCATAATAATTATTCATGAATTGGTGTCTTCGCGGCAAAAATGATTGTCAGATTCAGACTTGAATATAATAAAATTTGAATTCAGATGGAAGGATTATTTTTGAAAAAAAGCCCTCGGAAATTTATTCTGAGGGCTTTTTCTGGTGATCAATTAACTTTGATCTACCATGCAAAGAGGAAAGAGATTGAATAATAGAAAATGTGTCGTTAAATGAATTGAAGTGAAGCCTTTCCACTTTAGCATCTAAGCAGCTACTCGTTGCGCTTTTTGCTGACTGGTCAATTCCTCGATGCGATTTTCCAGCACTTCCTGAATTTCAATCATCTCCATCGACATTAGCACTCGACCCAATGAATGACGAACCTCGTCGTAGAGCTGATCGATGTGTTTTAGCGACCGTTGCAGCGCCTTTAAATCAGTCGATCGCTGCCATTGCTTTTTCCAATCGGCTAAGTTTTTGAAACGTTGCTCCATATAATTTCCTCCTCTATATGGGTAAAAATGTACCCTAATTTACAAACGATGAATCACAGCCACTACACGCCCGAGCACGCGGAAATACATATCATTTTTGCTGATCAAAATCGGCGGCTGCTCAATATTAGTGGGTTGCAGACGAAAATGATCTTTTTCGATAAAGAACCGCTTTACCGTTGGCTCCTCATCCAGCAGCGCCAGCACCATGTCGTTGTTATCTGGAAAATTGGTTCTTTTGATCAGCAGCAGATCGTTCTCATTGATCTGGCCATTTTTCATGTGCTCGCCTTTTGCCCGCATAATGAAGTCTGCATCGATGCCCAAGAGCTCAGTATCAATGGTCATGTAACCTTGAATATTTTCAGTAGCAAAGAGTGGGGCATCTGGCTTCAACTTGCCGATAATCGGCAGCTTCTTGATCCGATCTTTGGCTGAAGTTTCGCTGCCAATGACTTCGATACAGCGGGCACCGCCCCGTTGATTGCGGCGGATATGCCCCTTGTTTTCCAGCACCGTCAGGATTCGCTGGACATTGTTGACCGAGGAATAGCCCATCCGACTCATAATTTCTCGTATCGTCGGCGGAAAACCTTTTTCGGTAACAAATTCGATAATCGTTTGCAGGACCTTCTGCTGAATGTCCGTCAATGAATCGGCCATTGCAATCCCTCGATCATGGGGTATTAATGTACCCTAATATACGAATATTATTTATAATTGTCAAGCTTTTTTACCATCTTTTCAAAACTGCGTACGAAAAATAACATCTCTGCTGTTCCGGTGTTTGATGACCCGTCGGCAAATCACAGGCCCATACCATTGCTGCAAACATGATCATCTCACGGCTGCAAATTGGATGACCAATAAGTTTTCAAGGGCTTGATTGGCACGATTTAAATCATTTTCATAAGTCATGCTCAGGATTGCAGGTCTTCAGGTCAACTAAAGATCACATCTGGCAGAAATCAATCCGGAAGGGGAAACCGCTAATTTGGGGAAGGAGCAGTTGGCGCAGTTGGAATAATTCGCGCCATTCGCGGTCACTTTTTATGTCTAAAATCGTCGTTTACATCGTTCAAAAATTGCCGCCCTTTTGATTTTTAAACTTGCCCTCATAGCGCGCCGAGCCGATGGTTTGCTGAAAAATAAATTGACAGATCGCGGTGCCGGGATGAATGCGCAGTGGCATGGGACTGAAATTGGTCATTTCCAGCACCTGCTGGTTATCGATTCCCGGTTGCATGAAACTGGCGGAAATATGAACCAGCAATCCCACTCGAGCAAAGCGACTTCGTCCCTCCAGCCAGCCGCAAATATTGGGCGCCAATTTGATCACTTCCCGGGTAATGCCCAGGATCGTTTCGCCGGGCATCAGCACAATTCCTTCCGGCGCATGAATCAGTTCAGTCATCCGTTCATAATCCGTAGCATCATTGATGTCGACAATATCATGCACCTTTTTAAAAATGCGAAAGTCCTCCCCCAGATGCAGGTCCACCGAACCCGGGCCTACCTGGTCGGGATGGAATGGGGTGATGCAAATATTCCCGGTTTGAATTTCTTTCAGAATTTCATCTCTGGTCAATATACTCATATAAGCCTCTGACATTATAGTTCATACTAGCGTGAATGCCACTGCGAATCGAGCTGGCGCTCTGGCTACTTTAAAGTCACATCAAAGAATTGATATTGTTCATAAACCGTGGCCCAGGCATTGCTGACATCGGGGTCTGGCGATGTGAAATAGATTCGCCAACCAATTTGATGGCCAGCAACTGGCTTGAATGGAATCCGTTCATTATAGGGAATCTTGATTTTGATGCGATAGCTGTCCTCACCGATTTCGGTCTTCAATTCCAATGACGATTCCACCAGAATTTTGCCGAACCTGTTGATGTACTGTGGCTCGTCGTCCCACATTTCATAACCTCCTCGGCCCAGGGTGTCGCGGTAGCTACGCACTGCAGGCGAAGCATCCATCACTCGTATTTCATCGAACCGATTAGAAAAGGGATCTATTACCAGGCGATAATTATCCTTGCCATGCCACCAGCCGTTATTGAGCAGATCGATATCCAGGTGCAATTTTGCCGGCGCATTCATCTCGCAGCCAAA
>JAPDQM010000149.1:0-8269 GCA_034505795.1 Candidatus Zhuqueibacterota bacterium | reverse complement strand
TCATCGGTAGAGTGATTGTCGATGATAAAAATCTGAATGAAAAAATTTGAAAATCTTCGATTCAAAGAGGTAAGGCATTTTTTGATTTCATATTCATTGTTGTAAGTAACAATGATGATTGACAGGCGGGTCAATTTATTGAAATTTTCGACTGATAATGGTGGCATGTTTCGAAACTATATCATGTGATTCTCACCCATAGAAGCTTTCATCGGCAGGCGAACAAAGCTGAGTGAGAAATTTTTCATTTATTTTTGAACCGAACATTAGCTTGAGCATGGTCTCCACTTACGGTATCATTATCATAAATATAGTAAATGACATCATAATTATCAAGCGGATTTTTAGTCTATATTTTCTTTGCCCTTCTTTTATTTATTATGAAAAGGAATCGTTTGAGAGAATGGGTTCGCACTAGCCATGCATGAGAAGAAATGGTCGATTAAATATTTATGTTGCATCTAAAAATTTCTTTTGCTATATTTTTTATGAAACAAACACTATTTAGAAAAATGAAATATCCTGGATTTGAAAATTTGGTCGATGCTTTGCTGTTATGGTGAATTGTCGGCCTCTCATTGTTGGCAGAAGATCGACTCAATTTGATAGGCCAGATTTAGGAATAGATGAAGCAAGATATTGTGCGAAAGGTTTATACCGGTGTACCCTCAAAGTGAATTTCATTACGAACAATCCCTGCAACATGATCTTGACGATCTCCGTCAAAAAGTGCTGGAAATGGCGCGATTGGATGAACTGGCGTTGCAGCAGAGCATGGACGCATTTTATAATAATAATCGCCAGTTGGCGTATATAGTGATCCTGCGCGATCAGATGATTGATGAGTTGGAGATTGAATTAGATCAGCTCTGTTTAAGGTTTTTGGTCCGCCAGCAGCCAGTAGCGGGTCATTTACGGTTTGTATACTCGGTCATTAAAATTATTAGTGAATTAGAGCGGATTGGGGATTATGCTGAAAGCATTGCCCGACACGTCATTCGTCTCATCCCGTTTAAGCTAAAGCTAAGGTATGATTTATTTAAAAAATTGGCTGATATTTCTATCACCATGTTCCATAAATCAGTTGAAGCCTTTGTACATAAAGATACAAATCAATCAGTAATATTGATGGATATGGAGGAAGAGGCGGACAGGTTGCGTAGCGACATTTACAATGATTTGTATCGAATGCGTAATGAAGGAACGGTACCTCTCGAAGCATTGGGGTCGCTGATGGCCATTGCTGGACGATTGGAGCGGGTTTCAGACCACGCCAAAAACTTCTGTGAGGAGACGCTGTACATCACCACGGGTGAAATGGTGAAGCACAAGAAAGCCGATATGTTCAATATTCTTTTTGTCGATCAGAACAACAGCTCGCTTAGTCAGATGGCAGAGGCAATAGGTCGTTCGATGAAGTTGCCAAAATTTTCATTTAGTAGTGCCGGCTTAACGCCTGAGCCAATCGATGAGACAACCAGAAAATTTTTAATTGGCAAAGGAATTGATATTTCAAATCATTTCTCTAAATCTTTCGAAGTATTGTCACAGCGCCAGCGGTTTCATGTTATCGCATTACTCGGTATCAAACATCAGTCGGTTAAAGCATTGCATTCGATGAAGTCGTTAATTCTGGACTGGCCAATTAAATTTTTAAAAGCACCGCAGCCAGGTGATCGTACAGTTGAATTAGAACAGGCATATAATTATTTAGCTGGGCATATTCGAGACCTGGTGCTGGCAATACTGGGTCGTGATCAAGATGTAACCAAAGTATGAGTTTCTTAACGCATAAGCAGATCAAAGCCCAATTTTTTCTACTGCAGTGGGTAAGAAGTGTATTTTCAGAAACCCACGACAATCTTCGCTTCTTCTATTCAAATAAAGCAGGATGTGGTTTTGGCATTCGGCCTTGCCGTTTTATTTTTACAGCATCTTTGTTAGCAATTATTTCCCTGGGTTTCAATTGCCAACGAAGTGAATCCGATCAACAGGAAGTTATCAAAGATAAAAAAGTAATCCAGAATATCGGCTCCGATACCATGGTGAATCTGGCGCAAGCCTGGGCCGAAGAATATGCCGTTGTAAAGCCTGAGGTATCCGTGGAAGTATCAGGCGGTGGCTCGGGCACTGGTATCGCCGCGCTGATCAATGGCACGGTGGACATTGCCAATTGCAGCCGCAAAATGGAAGCGATGGAATTGGAAAAGGCCAGACAAAACACGGGTAAAGAGCCAGAGGAGTTTCTGGTGGGATATGATGCCCTGGCAATTTTTATTCATAAAGACAATCCCTTAGAAGAAATTTCGATGCAGCAATTAGCCGAAATTTACGGTGAGAAAGGCCAAATCACGCGCTGGTCGGAATTAGGGGTGCAGATGCCCAATGGCGCACCTGATGAAATTATAATCGTGAGTCGACAATCGAATTCGGGCACTTATCACTATTTTCGAGAGGCAGTGCTGGGGAAAAAACGTGATTTTCGGCTTGGCACCATTGACATGCACGGTTCCAAAGATGTGGTGGAATTGGTTTCTCGCACGCCCAGCGCCATCGGCTATAGCGGTATGGGATATGCCACGTCACGGGTGAAAATGATCAAAGTAAGCCATCAAGCTGGCGAGCCAGCCTATGCCCCCACTATTGAAAATACCCAACAGGGACTATATCCCATTTCACGACCTCTCTACATGTATACGCTGGGGCAACCAGTCGGCCATATTCGAGAATTCATCGACTGGATCCATTCAGATGAGGGACAGAAAATTGTTGCCATAACCGGATACGTCCCATTAAAAGCAATTGACTAATATCAAAAATAATGAAGCTATGCTGTTACGGAATCGTTTAGAAATCATCAAAGAATGGCTAATTGAGCGGATCATCTGGATCTGCGGAATCAGTGCTATCCTGTTTGTGTTTTCCATCTTTTTCTTTGTCTTTCGTGAAGGAGCTGCTTACCTTTTTCACGGTTTTAATCCAAAACAATTTTTTACCAGCATCGAATGGTATCCCACCTCACAAAGCCACGTCCGCTATGGCGCCCTGGCGCTGATTACGGGTACTTTTAGCGTTACATTATTAGCAATGGTGATAGCCGTACCATTCGGGTTGGGCGCCGCTATTTATATTTCTGAATTCTGTTCACCCAAAGTCAAAGAGACCTTTAAAATCGTTATCGAGCTGCTGGCGGCGATTCCTTCAGTTGTCTGGGGCTTCATTGGATTGACACTGATGAATTCTTTAATAATAAAATTGTTTAATGCACCGATAGGACTCAATATGCTGAATGGTGGAATCATTCTAGCACTGATGAGCGTGCCGATTATTGTCTCGATCGGTGAAGATGCTTTGAAAGCCGTTCCTGATTCATATCGGGAGGCGGCATTAGCACTTGGTACGACTCGCTGGCAAATGATCTATCGCGTGCTGCTGCCAGCAGCGAGAAACGGACTTCTGGCCGCGGTTTTACTGGGAGTTGGTCGCGCTGTTGGAGAAACCATGGCCGTGCTCATGGCGACGGGACACTCTATCCGCATCCCCAAATCCGTGCTCGAACCAGTACGAACGCTGACCGCCACCATCGCCGCTGAGCTGGGCGAAGCGCCTGTTCATTCCCATCACTACCAGGTTTTGTTCATTATCGGAATATTGTTATTTCTCATTACATTTATGGTCAATTTAATAGCTGATTTCATTATTAAGGGTATTCGTAAGGTTTAACATCGAATTCGATAGCTCATGTTCACCACAACCGAATTTTCTAAAAAAAAGCAGCGCTACGAAAAAGCAGCGCGAGGCATTTTTTTGATCATGACCTTACTCATGATTGTGCCTTTGATTTTCATTCTAGGGTACCTGATTTATAAAGCGTACCCGATCCTTTCACTGGATTTCTTGATAAAAAATCCTATCAAGGGAATGCGGGCAGGGGGTATTTTCGCGCCGCTATTGGGCACCATTTATCTGGTGCTGATTTCATTATTGATTGCCACCCCCATCGGTGTCATGGCAGCTATTTATTTGAATGAATATGCCAGGGAGAGCTGGTTTACTCGTATCATTAATTTAGCCGTAGTAAATTTAGCTGGGGTACCCAGCATCGTTCATGCATTATTCGGACTGGGCGCCTTTGTGTTGTTTGCTGGCATGGGTCGTTCGATTCTGGCCGCTTCATTAACCCTGGCGATTATGACGTTGCCCGTTATCATCGCCAGCACCAAAGAAGCCTTAGCCTCAGTGCCACTGGCATTTCGTGAAGCATGCTGGAATGTCGGTGCCACGCGCTGGCAAACCATCCGTCATGTCGTATTGCCGAATTCGATCAGCGGAATTCTCACGGGCATCATCTTGCAGGTTTCGCGCGCGGCAGGTGAAACGGCGCCGATCATGTTTACTGGTGCGGTTTTTTACAAGGCAATCGAACAGGGCAATATTTTCGCGTATGGATTATTCGACCAATGCATGGCATTATCCATGCATTTGTTTACGATTTCGACGCAAGTACCCGATGTGCCTGAAGCTTTGCCTTATGGCACAGCGGTGGTGTTGTTGAGCGCAGTGCTGCTGGTCAACGCCGCATCCATTGGATTGCGAATTGTTTTGAGGTCACGAAAGAAATGGTAGCCTCTATCAAAATAATAAAATACATATTCCCCCCTTTGAAACGACCGCAGGAAGTACCCGCCAGGATAGGCGGCCAGGGGGGATGTCAATAAAGAAATGGTAACCACAATTAAAAAAATAGAAATTGAAGACCTCAGGCTGAGTTACGGAACCAGGGAAGTGATCAAAGGGATTTCGCTTGAGGTCTATCAAAATGAAATTCTCGGCATCATTGGACCTGCACAGTCTGGCAAATCCAGCCTGCTCAAAGTGATCAATCGTACCATCGAGCAGATCCCCGATGCGAACTACACGGGAGAGGTGCGCATCGATGGCATGAACGTACGAAAATGGCGCAATGTTTATGAGCTGCGACGGAAGATCGGCATGGTCGCACCGCTCCCAGTTGGTTTGCCATTATCGATTTATGATAATGTCGCCTTTGCTCCACGCATGGCTGGGATTACCACCAAAAGAGATCTCGATGAAATTGTCGAGCAATGCTTACGACAGGCAGCACTGTGGGATGAGGTCAAAGATCGACTGCATACGCTGGGCACCAGGCTATCGGGTGGACAACAGCAGCGCCTGACCATTGCCCGAGCACTATCGCATCAGCCTGAGATTTTGTGCCTGGATGAATTCTCCATCGCAATCGATCCCGTTACCACCATGCGTATCGAGGAAGTGTTGAAACAACTTCGCAAGACCATCACCATTATTCTGGTTACCAACCTGGTGCAACAGGCACGGCGTTTGGCCGACCGTACTGCTTTCATGTTGAACGGCGAATTGGTGGAAATCGATGATAGCGAGGTGATTTTTTCTGATCATCCCGCGCATTCAAAAACCTATGACTATGTGAACGGAATTTTCGGATGATAGAGGACTCAGTCGCTATTTCGACAAAGAATCTAAATCTGTGGTACGGCGATTTTCATGCGTTGATCAATGTCGATGTGCAGATTCGTCAGGGTTTGATTACGTCGCTCATTGGTCCTTCAGGCTGTGGCAAGACCACCCTATTGCGCTGCTTCAACCGTGTGAACGAGCGCTATGGCAATGTGACCACAACGGGCGAAATTAAGATTTTCGGCAAAAATATCTATGATGCCGATGTTTCATTGACCGAATTGCGAAAAGCCGTGGGCATGGTCTTTCAGCGTCCCAATCCCCTACCCATTTCCGTTTATGAAAATGTCGTATTTGGTCTCCGAATTCATAACCATCGGAATAGCCTCTCTCGTTCGATGACCGATGATGCTGTTGAGCAAGCGCTAAAGGACGTAGGCCTGTGGAAAGATCTCAAAGACAAATTGCACACCAAAGCCACGGCGCTGCAATTAGAACAGCAACAAAAGCTGTGTATTGCTCGCCTCTTACCGCTCAAACCACAAATCATCCTCATGGACGAACCCTGCTCCGCTCTTGATGTGGAAGCCACCCGCAACATCGAGGAGTTGATGATGGGCCTGGCAGGGCGTTATACGATCGTCATTGTCACCCATAACATGGCACAAGCCCGTCGCGTGAGCCATGAATGTATTTTTATGTTGCTGGGAGAATTGATTGAACACAGCCCCACAGAACAATTATTCATTACCCCAAAAGACCCTCGAACGGCTGAGTACATTGAGGGGCGATTTGGATAATTTTTTATGCATCTTGCAGCAGAATTGAAAAAGTAATTTGGCTGCGGCCCGAATAGTCATATTCACTAAATGAGGGGACATTAGGGGATTGTTGATACAATGAATTGCATTAATCGAAGTGCTAATGCAAAGGTAACGCAGTCCACAATTTTTCAAATTGGACAGAGTGGAATAGCTATGGGTAAGCAAATTATAATAATTTGCCCACCTATAAAATTGAGAATGCCAAAAATATCGAGATAAAAGATAATCAAATAATCTATGTTATTATATCCAATTTGGAATTCAATCAAGAATTTGAGAAATTGAAAGGCGTAAATTTGAAGCTGGTGGATTTAAGCCAGTGGGATTTGGGGTCAGATCACTAAAAATCATCTCGAAAAATTTCTGACAGCTTGAATTTTAAGCCTTCCAGCAGGGGGCTTTGAAGTGAATCGTGTTGCTTTATTTTTGAGTGAAGTTCAAATTTTTTTGTTTTTCGAGTCCAGATTTCAATTATTCTTTCAACGGGATCGACGATCCAATATTCTTTGACACCAAATTTTTCATAAACCATTTTCTTATAGATGCGATCCATATCGGTTGAAAAGGACGAAAGAATTTCAACCAGCAGATCAGGCGCCCCCTGGATATTTTTCTCAGTTAAAATGTTCAGGTTTTCATTGGAAATGAATAAAATGTCAGGCTGCATCACATTGATGCTTGAAAATATCACATCGCATGGAGCAAACAGGACTTCTCCTAATCCGTTTTGAAGAACATAATTATCTAATAATCGGAAGATTTTTTTTAGAATCAACTGATGTCGGGTAGAAGGGGCGGGAGTCATATAAAGTTCTCCTTCGATAATCTCTTTTCTGATGCCATCGTTATCAGGAAAGGTCAAGTAATCGTCATACGTGATGAGATGGGAAGTGGCTCTTGCTGCGGTTGATGTCACGGATTGGCTCATAGCAAACCTCGAAGTTAAATGAACCAGTACATTACAAATACAACTTAACAAATTAATTGAAAAATGTCAAGCAAAAATTTTAGGAGCAAAATCAAATGCGTTTTTCGATTATTGTTCTGATTGTGTTATTATTAAAAAACCCCGTCTCTATATATTCACAAGAAAAAGAAAGCTTTCCAACTCCCAAAATTGAATTCAATCCCAAACATTATATCTGTTATCAAGCCAATTTTCCATTAAAAATCGATGGCAAGCACGATGAACCCATCTGGCAGCAGACCGACTGGACCGATGATTTCGTGGACATCGAAGGCGATCTGAAGCCCAGACCCCGCTTTCGCACTCGGGCTAAGATGCTGTGGGATGCGGACTATTTCTACGTCGCCGCTGAGCTGGAGGAGCCCGACATCTGGGCGACCTTGACTGAGCGGGATGCGGTGATTTTCTATGACAATGATTTTGAGATCTTCATCGATCCTGACGGTGATACGCACGAGTATTATGAGTTCGAGATGAATGCCTTCAACACGGTCTGGGACCTGCTATTGATCAAGCCGTATCGAGACGGCGGGCCTGCGGTGAATGCCTGGGATATACAGGGATTGAAAACAGGCGTTTTTATCGATGGAACGATCAATCAGCCTGGGGATCGGGATAAATTTTGGTCGGTGGAAGTTGCCCTGCCGTGGCAGGTGCTCAAGGAATGTGCCCATCGGGATACGCCACCGAAAAATGGTGATCAGTGGCGGGTCAATTTCTCACGGGTGGAATGGCAGGTGGAAGTGAGCGATGGCAAGTACCGCAAGGTCGTCAATCCTGCCACGGGCAAGCCGTTTCCAGAGGACAACTGGGTTTGGTCGCCGCAGGGATTGATCAATATGCACTACCCCGAGATGTGGGGCTTTGTGCAATTCTCCGATAAAATCGCTGGTCAGGAGAAGGATGAATTTCAATTTGATCCAAAAGAAACGGCCAAATGGACGTTGAGGCAGATTTATTATCAGGAGCGAAATTATTTCGAGCAATTGGGTAGATACACTGATGAATTATCCAAATTGAA
>JAPDQM010000148.1:0-8270 GCA_034505795.1 Candidatus Zhuqueibacterota bacterium | reverse complement strand
GGATTCCAGAAACCGATTAGAAAAATCTGCCAGCGGTCATAGCTCCGCTGCCAACTGAAGAAGCGGTACCAGTTTTCGTTTTTCCAATCATAATAAATCATTCCAGTCAATCGATCCAGTAGGCCAAGGGAATAGCTCAAGGATAGGGCTGAAAATTGGATACTCTCACCAGCGACAAATGCCTTATTGGCTGTTTCGTAAACAAAATTTTCCAGCATAGCATGGAGACCATTGCCCAGACTGAAAGTATAATCCAGCCCGATATTCATCAATCGTTGGTATTTCATCTTCGGGAGATCGATTTGCTGATGGATAATCGCAGCCTCAAGCCACATTCCGATTCCCACATCCCATTTCCCATCCAATCCCAACCGATCTTCGGGCATGGATTGATCTCCCAACGGCATTTGTCCCAGCAATCCTTTTTTCAAATCTGCCTGCCGATGATGATAAGTGATGCCGAATTCGCCTTTGTAAACAGGCATCTGCCAGCGGCCGCCGAACTCGATCTTTTTTGCATCCGATGGAATAATCTCCCAGCCTTTGGTCTCTTTGTTGCCATACAGCCCCCACAGCCAGAAATTGGCATTGTTCAAAAAATAATAGCGTAGCAGCAGAGCATAGACGCCATCGGTGAGCTGTAAGGGATCTCGAGGATCGACCCGATCGAACCACATCAGCGGACGCAGCAATGTCGCCGAGCCGAAATTGATCTTTTGCAAGCCCAGCCGTGCTTCAAACTGGGACGACGCGAATCGGAGCCAGAACCGATAAAGCTTGACCTTGCCATTCGTGTCAAATTTATTCCAGCCATCAAAGCGGCCTGAACCATAGGCATTGAGCGCCAGGTCGGCATTCAGTGTGAAACCATGAGCTAATGATTGCTTAGCATTCAATTCGGGCAGATAGCGCAACCCCAATTGCGATTGGTCGATGTGGATGCCATTGATCGTGGTCCAGCCAGAAATCTGCCCCTGAAAGTCCAATGGCTGGGCCAGCCCCTGCGCTGCAACCCATAGCGTAAAAAATTTTATTGCTATTCCTTTTTTCATTTTTTTACTCCCCCCACAGATGAGAGAACAGGCACGGATTTTTAAATTCCAATTTCCAAACCACAAATTTCAAATAAAATCCAATTCTCAATATCGAATTACCAATCGGTTTGGAATTTTATTTATTGAGCATATTATGCCTGCCCAACAGACAAATGAATCCAACGGATCAAAAAGCCTCGGAAAAAATCGGTTGGGTTGTTTCTATCCGTTGGGAAAAAAACTTCGATCGCTCGCCAGAATCAAAATTCCTATCCTCTGATCAGAAAACCAATCAATCCGAGAATAATCGGCACGGTCAAATTATCCAGATTCTTGGGCGAAAATAGTTCGATAACCACGCCGATCAGCGCCGCCATGACGGCAAATCCGAGCATCTGGCTGCTCGTCAGATGCTTTGCCTCCAGCGCCAAATACACCAGACAAGCGGCCAGGGTAAAGATGAAAAAGGCGGCTGACCCGCCCAGAGACTTTCGGGGTCGCAGTTCCCGAATCGGCCACTTTTTCCCGATGACGGCTGCCATGCCATCGCCCCAGGTCATCGCCATGATGCCCAAATAAGGCAAAATGAGCAACGGTTTCTGGGCATAAGTGAACAGCGTGCAAATCGCCAGGGAAATGGGGTAGTAAATCGTGCCCGGATTTTTCTCCTCCAACTCCATGGCTTTGAAGATCGTGAACTTGTAAGATAGAAAATTGATCAGGATGAATGCCACTGGCCCGATGATGGCGATGTACCAATCAGTAAAATAGTACAGCGCAATGAAAACCCAGTTGCCAACGGCAATGTGGATGATCTTGCGACTGAAATCATTGCTGAGCTTGAAGAGCTTTTGAATCAGCGTGGCCAACAAAATCATCAGAAAGACAAAGGCGAAAGATAGAATGAGACCCAAGACATCGTTATTCATTTTTTCCTCCAGATTTGTTGATTGCCTGGTTCATGGAGAATGGGGCATGGCGCTCCGAGATTTCGCCGCTCAAGCTCGCACCATGCTCCATGCTCTAAACAGCCTCACTAACCTTACGATCCATGAATTGCAGCCGATAGAGCCGATAATAGATTCCTTTCAATTTCAAGAGTTGCTGGTGAGTGCCCTCCTCCCGAATGGTGCCTTTATGCATCACGATGATCCGATCGCAATTTTGGATGGTCGACAGCCGATGGGCAATGCAGATCGATGTGCGATTGACCATTAATTTCTTGAGTGCCTGCTGGATAAGTAGTTCCGATTCGGTATCCACGCTGGACGTCGCCTCGTCCAGGATGAGGATGCGGGGATCATACGCCAATACTCTCGCAAAGGCGAGCAACTGTTTCTGTCCCGTAGAAAGTGATGCCCCGCGCTCCATCATTTGCTCTTGATAGCGCTGGGGCAATTGTTCAATAAAATGATGGGCGTTCACGTCCATCGCCGCGTGAATGACTCGTTCTGATGAAATATCTTTCCGGCCCAATCGGATATTTTCCTCCACCGTCCCTGCAAATAGAAAAACATCCTGTTGAACCAGACCAATATGGCGACGGAGTGTTGCCAGATGCAATTTCTTGATATTTACTCCATCGATCAAGATTTCACCGCCAGACACGTCGTAGAACCGACAGATGAGATGAATGACGGAGCTTTTGCCGGCGCCTGTGGCGCCGACGATAGCGACTTTTTCTCCCGGTTGAACGCGAAATGAGATATCTTTCAGCACATAGTCGGGTGTGCCATCAAGTTTGTTTTTGTAGGCAAACCATACATGTCGAAATTCGATCTCTCCATGAAGATTAGCGATCCGCTCGGGTTGGGCCGGGCTTACAATTTCAGGTTGAGTGTCCAGGAGCATAAAAATGCGCTCAGACGATGCCATGGCCGCTTGCAGAATATTATACTTTTCGGTCAGATCTGAAATGGGCTGAAAAAAGCGTCGGGAATATTGGATAAACAGCACGAGGATACCAAAAGTAACCGCTCCAGAATATTTCCACATGCCACCAAACCAGATGATGAGCGCCAGCGCGATGGCTTCGATCACGTCTATCGATGGCCAGAACAGGGAATAGTAAAAAACCGATCGCAGGTGCGCTTCAAGATGGCTTTTGTTGAGTTCATCGAATTTTTTGAAATTTCGCGATTCACGATTAAAAATTTGGACCACAGTCATCCCAGAGATGTTTTCTTGCAGGTAGGCATTGATCCGAGCAATGCGAGTACGAATGTCCCGATATGCGCTTCGGATCCGCTGACGAAAGAAAAATGTGATATAGGCGAGCAGAGGAATTACGGAGAAGGTAATCAGCGCCAGTCGCCAGTTGACTGTTACCATCACTGCGATAATGCCTATCAGTAAGAAGATATCGCCGAAAATGGAGACGATGCCTGCAGAAAACCATTCATTCAATGCCTCGACATCTGTGGTCACCCGCGTGACCAATCGGCCCACAGGATTTTTATCGAAAAAAGCGAGCGACAACCGCTGCAGATGTCGGAATATCGCGAGACGAATATCAAAAACAACATGCTGTCCAAGCCATTGCATGATGTAGGTTTGTCCTAATTTCACGCCGAATTGACCAAGCAATATCGCCAGATAAATGAAAATCAACCCGCGAAGACCGTGCAGGGTGTTCTTTACGATATGTTGATCGATGGCCTCTTTTACGATGAATGGACCAGCCAAATCCAGGCCCGTGGAAATGATAATTATTAAAGCCCCTGCTATGACCATCAGCCAATACGGCTTCAGATAGGTCAATAATCTTCGTAGCAAACGGCTATCGTAAGCTTTGCCAAGAACCTCTTCTTCGTGATAACTTTGGTTCACCTATGCCTCCCATGCAACTTCATCACAGTTCATCCAATGCCTTCTCTAACAATTGCTTTTGGTACAATTGCGCATAAAATCCTTTGTGTTTGATCAGCTCGTGGTGGTTGCCCTGCTCAATGATTTCACCGTTGTTCAGGACCAGAATGAGATCGGCATGACGAACGGTTGAAATGCGATGTGAGATGAAAATATTGGTCTGGTGATAATAGCTCTGCTGCAGACTTTGCAGGATTTTTTCTTCGGTATAAGTATCGACCGAGGAAAGGGCATCATCCAGAATGAGAATTTTGGGTTTGCGCAGCAACGCTCGGGAGATGGCGGTACGTTGCTTTTGCCCGCCAGAGAGGGTGATCCCTCGTTCACCAATGAGCGTTTCATAGCGTTCTGGAAAGTTTTCCAGATCGTCCCGAATGGTGGAAACGGAAGCAGCCCATTCGATCTCATGATCCCTTACCTCTTCCATGCCAAAAGCAATATTTTCGCCGATGGTCTCAGAAAACAGAAAAGTCTCCTGAGGTACAAAACCAATGTGGCGGCGCAACACTTTTAAAGGTAGTCGACGGATGTCGGTGCCGTCAATCAAAATTTGACCTGCAATTGGCTCAATCAACCGAGGGAGCAGATTCACCAACGTCGTTTTGCCGCTGCCGGTTGGACCAATGATTGCTATGGTCTGGCCAGGTTGAATTTTTAAATTAATATTTTTAAGCACCAACTTCTCGTCATAGGCAAATGAGACGTTCTTAAATTCAATTTCTCCCTGAATGGATTTGAGGGAATGATCGGTAAGGTGAGTGTCCTGCACTTGAGGCACGGTATCCATCACTTCGTGGATGCGGTCCATGGACGCCGATGCTCGCTGGATCAAGTTCAGCACCCAGCCGATGGAAATGATCGGCCAACTCAACATTCCCAGCCAGACTGTAAACGCCACCAAATCGCCAATGCTCATCTGGCCAACAATCACTGCTTTGCCACCAAACCAGAGCAAAATGACGAACGAGAGGCCAAATAGCACATCCATCGACGCCCAGGTCAATCCCCGGGAGCGGGCCAGCTTAAGATTTTCCTGCAAATAGGCGCGATTCAGATCACTGAATTGATTGACTTCATTCTCTTCCTGAACATACGCTTGAATCACACGTATCCCGCCGATATTCTCTTGCACCTTATTCGAAATATAACCGAATTGCGTTTGCACGTTTTCATAAATTTTATAAAAATAGCCAAAACTTAGATAGATGATGATCAGTATGAGCGGGAAGGGCGTCAGCGCCAATAATGTCAATTTCAAATTGGTAGAACTCATCAAGATAAATACCAGGACGAAAGTAATGGAGTTGCTCACCATGAACATGGCACCCATGCCAATTGTCAGGGAGACGGCATTGATGTCGTTCGTGGCTCGGGCCATGAGATCACCGGTGCGGTTTTTAACAAAAAACTGTAACGACATCTTTTGCAAATGGCTGAAATAGTCGTTGCGCAATTGGTAATCCACCTGGCGAGAAACACTGACAATGGTCTTGCGCATCAGGAATCGAATTGCTGAAGCCAATAGCGACAGAACGAACAGGGCTATTGCATATAGCGCCAATCGCTGAAGGCTGATACCGGCGGCGATGGCATCGATGATGCGCTGCAGCAGTTTGGGAATAATGCTGGCAAAAACATTAGATAAGTTGATAAAGACGAATCCGATAATCAATTGCCGTTTGTATTGGATGAGATATTTTTTCAGTCGAAAGAGTGGCTTTAAAATTGTCATGGGCGCAGCGCTAAAAATGAAATTATTTTCACATTTTGGAGTCAAAATATAAACTGAATTTCAGCCAAAGTCAATAGCTTTATTGCAAAATTTGCTAAGTTAAAGACAAATTTGGATTGTTCCAGAGTCCATAAGTGGGTCAATTCCAAAGAAGTCAGGTATGAAACTATCGATCCGTTGTCGCTGTAATTTTCCCAATATTAGAAAATGGTCTGTTGCTGCGATCAACTGATTTGTTCGGCTGATCCAAATGGGATGCCTCGAACCGTAGCTGCTCGTTTCTATCAATCCAATTGAAAATTGATGATTATGTCAAGATCCCATTTTTTAGCTTGCTTGAGAAAATTTTTTTGCTAAATTACCCTGTTGATGATGTATCTTTGAAACCGTTCGAAAGATAATTTTGTGGAATTGAACATTCGAGCAACCCCGGATGCCACAACTGCGGTCACTACTTTCATTCGCAGCGCCTCTTTCGAATCCAGTGAAAATGGGTTACTTTGGTTCGTTTTGTTTGATCGCATTTGACATGAGCTTATTTTTTATTTTGGTATCCTATCGGCAAACCGGCAAATCGCCAATCAGCCCACGGGGACTTTCGGGGGCTCATTAGGAATCAACAGTATGGAGCGAAAAACATGAACCTCGCAGCGCCAGTCAATCTGCGTTGTGAATATCAGACCAATCCTCTTGGGATCGATACCCCATCTCCTCGATTTTCTTGGAATGTCAAAAATTTAATAAGAGGCCAGTGCCAAACTGCTTACCAGGTTCTCGTATCAACCGAGAGCTCGAAACTGTTGCTTGAAAATGGGGATTGCTGGAATTGTGGCAAGATTTTATCCGATCAAACCAGCCAGATTGTTTATCAGGGTCTGCCCCTGGCATCCTTTACGAGATATTACTGGCGGGTGCGCTGGTGGGATCAGAACGATCACCCCAGCCCATTCAGTGATATCGCCTGGTTCGAGACCGGAGCCCTGAGCGAGGCCGATTGGCAGGCCAACTGGATCAGCATGGCACGACCAGAGCAATTTCGCTCCAATGCTATTATCATCCTCGGCCAGAATATGGGCGAATATTATCAGGTCAAAGCGATCTATCTGCGGAAAGAATTTCAAACATCGGGTCAAATCAAATCGGCACGGGCGTATATTTGCGGGTTGGGCTATTACGAGTTGTGGATCAATGGCCAAAAGGTGGGTGATCACGTGCTCGATCCAGCCCAAACCGATTATCAGCACGTAGCGCTTTATGCGAGCTATGACATCACTGCTTGTCTGGCATCCCAAAATGCTATTGGAGTTATTTTAGGCAACGGACGCCATATTAAGCTCTATGGCTATGACTATCCCAAATTATTTCTCCAAATTCATATCGAATATCAATCCGGAGAAAAACAAGTAATTATCAGCGATGGCACCTGGAGGGTCTCCCATGGACCAGTGATGGAAAACGGCATTTATTTTGGCGAAAAACACGATGCTCGCTTAGAAATGCCTGGCTGGGATCGCCCTGATTTCGATGACAGTCACTGGCAAAATGCCATCGTAGTTCAGGGCACAAAACTGGCGGCACAACTCCTGCCCCCCATTCGCAAAACAAAAACGATTCAGCCGCAAAAAATCAGCAGTCCCGACTCAGGTTGCTACATTGTCGACTTCGGACAAAATTTCACCGGCTGGGTCAAACTGATGGTTCAGGGGCCAGCCGGAACCGAGATCCGATTGCACTATGCCGAACTGCTGCATGAGGACGGTCGCTTGAACACTGCGCCCAATCAAAAGGCCGAGGCTACTGATGTCTTCATTTTGAAAGGCGATGGCAACGAAACCTTTGAACCCAAATTCACCTATCACGGCTTTCGGTTTGTGGAAATCAGCGGCTTTCCTGGCGTTCCAACGCCAGAAAATATCGAGGGCTGCTTTGTCCACACCGATGTCGAACCGAGCGGCCAGTTCGCCTGCTCCAATGAGCTGATCAATCGCATCCATCAAAATGTGCTGTGGGGGCAACTGTCCAATCTCAATAGCCTGCCGACCGATTGCTGCCAACGGGACGAACGCTACGGCTGGCTGGGCGATGCGCATCTGGCTGCGGAACAGGCCATTTTCAACTTCGATATGGCCAATCTTTACGCCAAATTTTTGGACGATATTCGGCATTCCCAGAAAGAAAACGGCAGCCTGCCAGATATAGCTCCCAATTTTCTGGGACCAGACCATACCTATCCAGCCGATCCGGCCTGGGGCTCGGCCTATCTCATTATCGCCTGGTACCTCTACTGGTATTATGGCGATGCACGCGTGCTGGAGCGCCACTATCCTTCCATGAAAAAATATGTCGAATTTCTGTGCAGCCAGGCCGAGGGACATTTGATCAAAAAGCTGGGCAAATACGGCGATTGGTGCCCGCCGGGCAGTATCGAACCGAAACGCACCAAGCTGGAACTCACCTCTACCTGGTTTTATTATTATGACACCTTGCTATTGTCCCAAATGGCCGAGGTAATTGAAAAAGTCAGCGATGCCCAATTTTATCGCAGCTTGGCTGAACAAATCAAAACCGCTTTCAATGCGGCTTACCTGGAGAACGATCAATACGCTGGCCATTGGATGAGCCCGGTGGCGCGCAGC
>JAPDQM010000147.1:0-8379 GCA_034505795.1 Candidatus Zhuqueibacterota bacterium | reverse complement strand
GTTAAATTAAGCATCTCAATTCCGTAGGAGTGGCATGTTTACAGCAAAGCGTTAAATGAAGCACCTCAACTCCGTAGGAGTGGCATGGTTATAGCAAAATGTTAAATTAAGCATCCCAACTCCGTAGGAGTGGCATGTGTGCTGGAGATTTTTGAAACAATTGGCACCATCTGATCATTATCTGGATCCCATTTCACCCCTAACGGGGTTCAACATGGGTCATGTTTTTGCTATCTACAAACATATCACCCCTTCGGGGTTGTTCGGTTGGCGCCAATGGCCAGTCGGCGGATGGCATCAGTTCTAAAGCCCAAGATGCCTTCGGCACCCTTGCATATTTTAGCCCCACCTTTCAACATGGAGCGGGGCATATTAGCCTTACGTTGCAATTTGGGGCGGAGTCAAAAACCATGATTAAACTCGGCATCACCGGCGGCATCGGCTGCGGTAAATCCGCGGTCTGTCGGCTGCTGGAACAACATGGCATTCCCATTATTCACGCCGATCTAGTGGCGCGAGAACTCATGGAATCAGATCCGGCAATTCGCGCCCAAATCAAACAGGCGTTCGGTGATGATGTCTATTTGCCCGATGGGCGACTGGATCGCAAGCGACTGGCCGACATCATCTTCGCCGATGAACAGGCCCGACAGCGGGTAAACCACATCGTCCATCCGCAGGTGGTCGAATATCAAAAAACGGAATTGGAAAAATTGGCCCAATCCGGCAAATATCGCATCGCCGGCGTGGAGGCAGCACTGATTTTTGAAGCAGGAGCGGAGACCCAATTCGATGTGATCGTTGTCGTGGCGGCTTCAGTGCCAACCGTGATCCGCCGGCTGATGAAACGCGATGGGCTACCCCAAGCGGAAATCATGAAGCGCATCGCTGCGCAAATGCCACTCTCCGAAAAAATAAAACGAGCCGACATTGTAATTTACAACGACGGCTCGCTCGATGAATTGAACCATAAAGTTAAAAGGTTATTTATGTGGCTAAATAACCAAGAGAGGTGAGGTCAATTTGATTTTAGATTTTAGATTTTAGATTTTAGATTTTAAATTTTAAATTTTAAATTTTAACTTTTAGATTTTTGGGTTCTTGATTTTCAATTTCAAATTGCTGATGTTAGATTCTGGCATCGAGGCTCATTCAGGTGAAAAACATGGCTTTTTTGCCAGCACGCTATCAGTCATTTCTCATAAAGCCGGTACATCTGGCACCTGCGCACTGCTCACATTCGAAGAACCAACCCGTGTCGTTTTCTGATGGCGTTAGCACAAATCGATCATGCAGCGCTCCAGCTTCCCTTTGCAGAGGGCAGATCGCTGCAATCACGCTGGCAATCTCCTGAGCCTCGATCATCGGTAACACCTGTTCGCTCATATTCAACATAAGCCAAATTCGGATGGAATCGTTAGTTCTTATTTTCGCCAGCCGACCCGCCTTCAAGTTCGTACTGCTGTTGATCATCGGCTTGATTCTTGGCCATCTTTTGAATCCTTCGGTGACTGCTTTGTTATCGCTGTCACTCGTCCTGTTCATAGCTACAACCCTTCTCGTTTGCGTAAAGGTTTCCTGGGCAAATTATTTTTTAATTGTAACCGTAATGATGACAGGCTTCCTGCGTTACGAAATCGCCACCCGCATTTTCCCCTCGAATCATATCATTCACCTGGCCGATTCCCAAGCGCCATTCACTCTGTCCGGCACCGTCGCCAGCCTGCCGCGAGCGAAGCCCAACTGCGTGGAACTCATCATGACGGTGGATAGCGTTCGAGCCCCAGCGTTTTCAGCGGTAGCAGTGGGCAAAATTCTGGTTCGCTTCTGGCGCATGGATATTTCGGTGAACCATGGAGACCGGCTGAGCATCACCGGAAAGCTGCGCGCACCACGAAGCGAGCGAAATCCCGGCGATTTCGATTACCGAAAATATCTGGCTGCGGATGGCATCCATGCACTGGTCGACATTTCTCGCAACGAGCAGATTGAGCAGCATTTTGAGGGCAGGGCTCGTTCGGCCAACCATTGGATTCAGTTCATGAAGCGGCGCTTTCATCAGACATTGCACCAGCTTCATGCAGGACAGCCCGGTACGTTGATTACTGCGCTGTTGCTTGGCGAACGCGGCGAGGTATCACCTGAGTTGATCAAAGCCTTTATGAGAGGGGGCGTGATCCATGCCCTGGCCATTTCCGGTTTGCACATCGGCTATATCGGTCTGATCTTTTTCACCTTGTTTAGCCTGCTTCGATTCGGCTATAGCGCCCGGATCATGGCTGTCATCGTCAGTGTGTTCGGCTATGGCTTCCTGGTGGGCTTTCAGCCGCCCATTTTCCGCGCCTCGCTAATGATGGCGCTTTTTCTCATTGGCCGATTGTTGCAGCGCCAGACCGATTTTCTAAACATCATTTCGATGGCGGCAATCGTGATTTTGCTGATCAATCCCCAGGAACTGTTTCAGGTGTCGTTTCAACTGTCATTCGCGGCGGTACTGTCGATTGTCTATATTTACCAGCGTCTCAAATTTCTATTGGAAAAATCCCAGCTTTTTCTTAAATTCAGTACCACCAAAATGGGAGGTTGGATTGCCGGTCTCTTTCTGGTCACGGTGTCGGCGCAGATTGGAACGCTGCCCATTGTGATTTACTATTTTCATCTGTTTTCGATTTCGGCGTTTTTCCTGAATCTGATTGTAATTCCCCTGGTGGGCGTGACCATTGCGCTGGGACTGGCGACGCTGGCATTGTCATTGGTTTCCATAAGTCTCGCATCTTTTTATGCCCAGGCGAATACCTTGTGCCTGTCATTTTTAATGAAGTTGATCGAACACGCGGGAGCGATTAAATTCGCAGCCATCGAAACTGGCACGATCAGCTTGGCCGCGATCGGATTTTATTATCTGCTGCTGTGGTTGCTACTCCACCTGGAGCAGCGCTGCTATCGACGAACGTTAATCTTTGCGCTGCTATTGGGCATAATGGCATTTTCATGGCAACCTTTGATAGACAACGGGCGCTGGTTGCAGGTGATGTTTTTCGATGTGGGACAAGGAGATGCGGCGTTGGTTCGCTTCCCCGATGGCAAGAATCTGCTGATCGATGCGGGTCCCCAGTCGGAAGATATAGATGCAGGAGTGCGTTTCATCGTGCCCTATTTGAAGCGCGAGCGAATCCAACGACTCGATGCAGTCGTGCTTTCTCATTCAGACAATGACCATATCGGCGGCATGGCCAGCGTTTTGCGAAACGTGTCCGTTCAGCAAATGATCGATAACGGCCAATTTCAGGCGTCCAGCATCTGCTCCACCTATCAATTCGTCATCGATAGCTTGCGCCTGCCGCAGCAACGCGGGTATGCGTTTCAGCGATTGCCGGGACTGGAGGATCGCGGGGTATTTATTCTCCATCCAACTCCGCGCTTTATGGCCACATATCCCGATGACATCAACAACAATTCCATTGTCCTGAAGATCGTATATGGGCAGCGGAGCTTTCTCTTTTGTGGGGATATTGGTGAAGTCGCCGAAAGCCATCTGTTGAGTTATCGAAACGCGTTGAAAGCCGATGTATTGAAAGTCCCCCATCATGGCAGTCAAACCTCATCCAGTTTAGCGTGGCTGCAATTGATTCGGCCGGAATATGCCGTCATTTCGCTGGGGAGGGACAATAAATTCAACTTCCCATCGCCAGCGGTGGTGAAACGCTTGCGGGAGTTGGGCGCCCACATCGCGCGCACCGACGAGACCGGCGCGGTCATCTTTCGCACCAATGGCGTGCGATTGGAACGAATTCGATAGGAGTAGTCTTCCTGGCTCGGTGACAACTACCTCTGATAGGCGACAGGAGACAAAATTTGTTTTATTATAGAACTCAAATCATCCATCGGCTGAATGCATCCGTTGCTAGAACAATCGGCCCAGCGGATAAATCAATTCAGATGATTTTTTCTGATCAATCATTGTTTTAACGTCATCTGGGCGCTCTCAGCCGCCACAAAGATTATTTTGCTCTGATACATTTCTGTGGTTACTTACCACGCCATTTGAACCCGAGGCTTTTCATGCGCAAAACAAAGATCGTATGTACCCTGGGGCCGGCTACTCATTCCGAGGCCATGATCTCCCGCCTCATCCAGGCAGGAATGAACGTCGCGCGGCTAAATTTTTCTCACGGCAGTCATGCCGAGCATCTCAAGATGATCAAAACCATCCGGCGAATGGCAGCCCGGCTCGGCCAGCCCATTGCCATCCTGCAGGATTTGCAGGGCCCCAAGCTACGCGTGGGCAAAATGAAAAACGGTGCTATTGAACTTAAAAAAAATCAGCTCATCGTCATCACGACCGAAGAGATATTGGGCGATGAATATCGGATTTCCACCACCTACAAACAATTGCCCGATGACGTTCGTCCGGGCGATAAAATCTTGCTGGACGACGGCCTGCTGCAAGTAGAGGTCATGGAAATCAAAGACCGTCAGGTGCATTGCCGGGTGCTGGAGGGCGGCAAGCTGTCGGATCACAAGGGCATCAATCTGCCGGGAATTGACATCAGCCAGCCATCCTTGACCGAAAAAGACCGAGCTGATCTGGAGTTTGGTATAAATAACGGCGTCGACCTGGTGGCCATGTCCTTTGTGCGCCAAGCGGATGACGTCCGGCAGGTAAAAGAAATCATCTATCAGCAGCAAAAGGACATCCTGGTCATCGCCAAGTTGGAAAAACCCGATGCCATTCTGCATTTGAAAGCCATTCTGCAAGAAGCTGATGGCGTGATGATTGCCCGCGGCGATCTGGGGGTCGAACTGCCGTTGCCCAAAGTACCTTCGCTGCAAAAGCAGATCATTCGGCTCGCCCGGCGCCTGGGCAAACCGGTAATCACCGCGACCCAGATGCTCGAATCCATGCGTTTCAACTCCCGGCCGACGCGCGCCGAGGTCTCCGATGTGGCCAATGCGATTTTCGATGGCACCGATGCGGTCATGCTTTCTGCCGAAACCGCTACAGGCAATTACCCGATCGAAACTGTCGAGATGATGGCGAAAATCATCACCGAGGCAGAAAAAGAGCGAGAGCATTTGTTCTCTCCGCAACGTTTTCGCGACGAGCGAACCCAATCCATTGCCGACGCCATCAGCCATTCGGCCTGCGAAGCTGCAGAATATCTTAAGGTAAAAGCCATTGTGGCCTTCACCAAATCCGGGTTCACCGCTCGCATGGTCGCCAAATACCGCCCGCAGACTCAGATCATCGCCTTCTCCCCCTCGCCCCTGGTGGAACGGCAATTGAATTTATCATGGGGAGTATGCCCATTGAAAATGAAATTTCTCAAAAATACCGATGAAATCATCCGTCAAACCGAACAGATCTTACTGGATAAAAATCTGATTGCCGTGGGCGATGTCATCATCATTCTCTTGGGCTCACCCATCTTTGCTAAGGGAACCACCAATTTAATGAAGATCCATATCGTAGAAGAAAAATCATCGGGATAAAAATCTATCGCTGAACATTGGAGGATAATCATGCTCAAAATCAACGGTTTCTTGTCGCTGACCATGCTAATAATTCTGGTTTCCTGTAGCCAAACCCATCTGCCCAAAGCGACAATGGTGCCGGTCAAACCCCGGGTGCTCATGATCATTTTCAATCCCATCATCGAATCGGAAGGCAACCAGCGCTTGACTAAAGTGCTGCATTGGAATGATCCCGATTCGCTGGCTGAGGTATACCGCGCGGATCTTTATGAATGCAGCCAGGGCTATCTGGATTATCAGATTGTCAAACGCGTCGAGGTAGATGAGTATCCGCTGAAAATGGACGGCTTCCGCTATGACGACGAAATCTTCTTGAAATGCTGGCGCGAGCGTAAGGGATTCCACCAACCCGATGCAGTGGACTATCTTAAGCTTTTTGAAGAGTTCGACGTGTTCCGTCAGGTCGAAAACAACGAGATCGACGAAGTTTGGTGCTTTACTTTCCCGTATTCCGGCTTCTGGGAAACTACGATGGCTGGCAAGAATGCATTTTATTGCAATTCAGATCCAGTTCCCCAGACCGAACATGTCTCGCGGCGCTTTATCACTTACGGCTTCAATTACGAACGGGAGGTTGGCTGCATGCTGGAAGATTTTGGCCACATGACCGAATCGGTGATGTCGCACGTTTTCCGCAATACGCCGCAGGATCAAAATTTATGGCAGCAGTTTACGCAATATGACCAGATGGCTTCCACCAAGGCGAACTGTGGCAATGTCCACTTTGCGCCCAACAGCGAGCGGGACTACGACTGGGGCAACCAGCGATTCGTTTTGAGCAATTGCGACGATTGGCTCAATTTTCCCCATTTCAAAGGGATCACTCGTGAAGTGAACTGTGCCGAGTGGGGAAATGGTGATATGCGGGAACATCACAAATGGTGGTTCAAGCACCTGCCCCATGCTGAGGGAGAGACGAATGGCATTTCCAACAACTGGTGGTACTATATCGCTGACGTCGATCGAGTTGAATGATAAATGGGTTTGGGCTTGTCAGCCCATTGGGACACATGAGTCCTGGCATAATGGCGGCAATCTCACCCTTGCCGCCCTTGGCCATTATTTCACCGCTCCGTCACAGCCCATTATTCTTCTATGCTATCAATGAAGCCACTGTGATCTTTCTGTCAATCCTGTTCATCCGATCAAAATCACCAGATCAGTGCGACTGCTGGATCAGCTCATAAAACGCCTGCTGTAGCCGCCGCGTGATCGGGCCGGGCTGGCCGTTGGCCACTGGCCAGTGATCCACCTGCACCACCGGCGTAATTTCCACCGTGGTGCCAACCAGCATTACCTCGGCCGCCGCCTTCAACTGGCTGTCCAGAATGGGAAATTCCAGCACCGGGATTCCAAGCTGTCGGCATAAATCCAGGACAATCTCCCGCGTGATGCCTGCCAGAATATAATTCGATTTTGGCGCCGTGATCAGTGTGCCATCCACCACCGCACAGACATTGGTATGTGCGCCTTCAGTAATTGCACCATCCCGCACAAAAACGGCTTCGGTGGCGCCGCCATCAATCGCCTGCTGATGCGCCAGAATATTCGGCAGCAGCGAAATTGATTTGATATCGCAACGCGCCCAGCGGGTATCCGACACCAGGATGATCCGCGTTCCATTGTCCAATTCCTTCTGATGGGGTTGAAACCGAGCCGCAAAGGCATATACCGTAGCCGGCACCGGCGGTGAGGGAAAACGATGCGTTCGTGGCGCGGCGCCACGGGTGATTTGAAAATAAACAATGGCCTGGCCTGAAGTCAGATGGTTCTGCTGGATCAATTCCTCGGCCACCTGCTGCAGAGTGTCGATAGCCGAACATTCGATTCGCAGCTCACTGATGCTCCGCGCCAGACGCCGGATATGGGCTTCCGCTTGAAACAGCTTCCCCTCGTAACATCGGATTACGTCATACGCGCCATCGGCAAATAAAAACCCCCGGTCATCGGGGGAGATGCGAATTTCATCTTTTGGAAGATATTGGCCATTAATATAGGCAATCATGGTCTCCTCGCAAAACCCTTGTGGAATCAATTAGCGCTGATAGTAGCATCGTAAAAAATTTAGACCGAAAGAAGAGAAGAACACGATAATAAAATAATTCATGTGAGCCTCAGTAACCATAACGTGTCTATTTATTGAGAAAAGGGCCTGGCTGGCAGATTTTGATCGGATTCCTTTTGCCTTGATGCCAATGCGGCAATATCATTAATTGCCTTACCACCTTTGCAAGATGGCGTCTCAAAAAGAAACTACCACAGGCCAAATCGAGCAAACCAAATTCCAGCCTGCTAATAATTCAAGTACGAGGGCGCTGTCCGGACCGGTTGAGCCTTGACCGATGCCAGGGCCACCTCTGGCGTAGCAAACGTTCGAATCAAAAACGGCTGGGAGGTGCGGAGCGCTAATTTCCGCAATGCCACCCGCACCAAATAGGGCAATTTCTCCAGCAGCCAGAACGTCTCCCGCACAAAGGTGGTCAACGGAATCGGCTCGGAGACATACTCGACCCGTCCCTGCTTGATGGCTTGAACGATTGCCGGAATGCTGCGTTCCTCGGCATAGACATACGAATACGTTCTCCCAAACTGAAATGCCAGATGCGCATCGGAATTACCCACCATTGGCAGACCATATTTTTGTGCCACTCGCAGCGCTTTTTGATTGGGATTCAACAATTTGTAATAGTAATGACAATATTCAATCGCATCAAAACAGTCGATATGCCGCTCCAGATCCCGTCCCAGGCATTCGCCTACCACATAATATGGATGGGGCGCAATTACCAACACATCTTCGGTCTTATAACGCTGGAGGTCCTGAAAGGTCAAAATATGCTTGCG